>JANMME010000567.1:0-2254 GCA_031373015.1 Saprospiraceae bacterium | reverse complement strand
CATTAAACACAGCACCCAGCCATGTTACCCAAGTACCTCCTAACCTTCGTCTGCTTGATCCTTTGGCTGCTCACGTTTAGTGTGGGCGCTTTTGTGGACACCAACCCACTCCGCGCAAACTTGGCACAGCAGTTTCAAATGGTTGATTTTCTACTGGTTGTGATCGCATGGATACCTACTAACCTTGGCATTCTTTCCATTTTGGCAGGTTTGAGCGGCGGGCTTAGCCGCTCCTTGTTGCGCAGCCTTGAAATTGGAATAGAGCAAATTCGCCCTGAAAAAGAAAGCTCGCGCATTCTGGGTGGAGCAGTGGCGGGGCTGCTTTTTTATCTCGCTCTAATGGCCGGAGCTTTCCTGCTGATGAGCCATCCTTTCGAGACCACTACGAAAGAGCAGTATTTCCGGGTGGCGGGGGTGGTGTCGTTTTTGTGCTTCTTGGCGGGGTTTCGGCCCGATTTGTTGCGGAGGGTGTTGGATAAGTTGCCAGGGTTTTGATGCGCATCAAGACAAATACTTCCCCACAATAGGCATCCTCCTGCCCATCCCAAAAGCCTTGCTGCTGACCCGAATTACGGGCGCGGCTTGTTCCCGCTTGAACTCATTGATGTTCACCATGCGCAGCACCCGCTTTACGAGGGCTTCCTCAAGCCCCATGGCAATTAGTTCGCCCGGACCTTTCCGGCATTCGATGTACTGGAAAAGCAGGGGGTCAAGCACTTCGTAAGGTGGTAGGCTGTCTGTGTCTTTCTGGCCGGGGCGGAGTTCGGCAGACGGCGGTTTAGTAATAGAATTCTGTGGAATGACCCCAGCTTTGCCGTCTTTTCCAAATGGGAGGGCGTTAATGTATTTTACCATCTCATAAATCTCTGTTTTGTACACATCGCCCAGCACGGCGAGACCACCACACATATCGCCGTAGAGCGTTCCGTAGCCTACGGACATTTCGCTTTTGTTGGTGGTATTCAGCAATATATGGCCAAATTTGTTGCTCATCGCCATGAGCAAGGTGCCACGTACGCGGGCTTGGATATTTTCTTCTGTGACATTGAACGGCTGTCCTTCAAATTGCTGGGACAGCGCTCCCTCGAAGGCATCGTACATCGGTTTGATGGCCACGATGTCATATTGGATTCCGAGGTTTTCGGCCAGTTGCCGCGCATCATCCACGGAGTGGCCACTGCTGAACTGACTGGGCATAAGCAGCACACGCACATTTTCCGGGCCTAAGGCTTTGGCAGCAAGCACGGCTGTCACCGCCGAGTCAATGCCGCCGGATAACCCGAGGATGGCTTTTTTGAAACCCAATTTTTGGAAATAATCCCTGATACCGACCACAAGCGCATCGTGGATAAGTTGGATCTTGTTTTTGGGTTGTTCTTGATTCTGGCCGCCAAGTAGGACCTCTTCTAAGTTGTATGTTTTCAGGCACTCCTCAAAATATGGCATCTCATCGAAAACCAAACCATCCGGGGACATCACAATACTTCCGCCATCAAAAATCACGTCCGTTTGTCCGCCTACTTGGTTGGCATAAAACATGGGGATTTTGTAGCGTTCTACATTGGTCCGCACTGTATGGATGCGCAGTGCTGCATGTGCAAAGTCGAAGGGAGAGGCCGAAATATTGACAATAAAATCAGGTTTCTGAGGCATCATCTCGTCGAGTGGACAGACGGTGTAGAGCGGGTTTTCGTCGCCCACATTCCAGATGTCTTCGCAGATGACCAAAGCAATGCGTTTGCCCTTGAATTCAATGGTTTTGAACTCCTTGGCAGGTTCGAAATAGCGGTATTCGTCAAAAATATCGTAAGTCGGCAACAGGGCTTTGTGCTGAATACCAATGGTTTCGCCATTATAGAGGAAATAGGCGGAGTTGTAGAGGTCTTTGCCCGCCAGTACGGGGTTGCGGGTGGGCGAGCCTACAATGATCCCTATGCCGTGACTGACTTTTCTGAGCTCATCCACCGAATGTTGGCAGCGGCGGATAAAGTCGTCGAACTCAAAAAAATCACGGGCTGGGTAGCCGCACACTGCGAGTTCGGGGAAACAGATCAGATCGGCTTGTTGGCTTTTGGCCGATTCCACGGCGGCGAGCATTTTGGCGAGGTTGCCCTCGAAGTTGCCGATGTGGAGATTGAGTTGGGAGAGGGCGATTTTCATTAAATTGACTTAATAACCAATGCTTTATCTATTACCATGGCTCGTTTTTTTTACAAAAATACGGGGTTGTTGACAAAAATCCATCCATTTATCC
>JANMME010000522.1:0-2109 GCA_031373015.1 Saprospiraceae bacterium | reverse complement strand
AATTAAAGATCAAGCCATTCCATGGGAAATCTGGGATGTGTAAAGGCAATTGGTTCATGCCAAAATGCCCCAAATAATGTCCATTGGCCCAAAGGTCAAAGGAGTCCACGGCCGAGGGGTCGTTCACCCCAAAATTGAGTATTGCAAGGAAGGTACTGTCAGAGGTGCAGGTGTCGGATTTCACGACCAAATCATGGATGCCACAGGGGACAATTGGCAAACAACCCGGGACAAGATATTCTTTTGTAAGGCAGCAAATTAGGCCGGCAACATTTTCAACACATACTTTTATTTCGTCTTTCAAACCGCCGTCCCACTTTATCACTTGCGACAAAGGCAATTGGTTGATCCCAAACATGCCGATGAAGTGGTTGTTGGCCCGAAGTGCGAATGAATCCGAAACAGCGGGGGCGAGTACATCAAAATCAATGGTTACCTTATAAGTGCTGTCGCTGAGGCAAGCACCGGTCTCTACTTTCAGATTAAAGATTCCACAGGGAGGATTTGCACAGTCGGGAGCATCAAATTCAAGTGTTTCACAGCAGTCAGGTTGACCGTCAATACAAATTTTGATAACGTCTTTGGGGTTGCCACTGGCGGGAAATGCCGGAATCAGGAGCGGTAAGTTCACGAGCGGAAAATGGCCTATCGAAGTGCCATTGGCCCATACTTCAAAGGTGCCGCTTCCAAGCAATTGAACTTGAAACTTTACCAACAGGCTGTAAGACAGGCCGAAGGGGTCGCAATCGCCCGGAAGCACATTAAGGTCTGTGATGTCACAAATCCCACCATTGTTACAGGGTGGAATATCCACGAGGACCCCATCATGACAGTCCGGAAACAACACATCTTGTACATCGAATTCGAGTACAGTTGGGAGGTTTGGATTGGCATTGAAAGGCCCCAAAATGAGCGGCACTTGGGAGTAGGGAAACACTCCGTAGTTCGTGCCATTGCCTTTCACGGTGTACAGGTCGCCCGGGCCAGTGTGCTGAAAATCGAGGGACACGAAAAAGGTACAGTTGGCCGGATTGACCTGTACCACGGTGGCCGTGAGGTCAAAGATGTTGCAGTTCTGCGCCGCGACGGGAATACTAAACGCGAGCAGAAGCATCGGCAAAAAGGATGCTAAACGCATGGGATGAGGATGGTTTGGTGAATAAAAAAGATGAAAACCGATAGTCGCCATTTAGAAATAAAGGGCGCTGCAAGGGATTAAAAAGAAAGTCGCAGTGGTAGTGGCATTGAACCGTGCCCGAAGGCCGTCAAACGCTGCTACAATTGCTAACTTTTATAAGGTGGGCAGTTTTTGTGGGGGCAAGATACACCGCTTGGGATTTTCGCTTCCCGGTGTTTCTCGAAAAACCGGGGAAATAGTGTCGGGTTTTGACATTTTGAACAAAAAGGCTGGCTTTAGAGGGCTGGGCATTCCCTTTTTGAAATGCAGAGATGAAATTTCAAGATAAAATGACCGAATTGCCATCGAAAACGCAAATTTTGATTGCCTATTCAAAAACCAAGCAGTTGCAAAGACCTTGCCAAGACATTACCCCTCGCTCGTAAACGAAAACTTGATCTTCGGAAAATTCTCCTGGGCCGTTTGCAAAATCCAGGGCGTTTCGGCCAGGAACACCAACTGCCCTTCGCTGTCTTTGGCAATGTCGCGCTTGCGGCGGTCCAGGAACTCGGCCATCGCTTTGGGGTCGTTTGAACTTACCCAGCACGCCTTGTGCAGGCTCACGCCCTCGTAGCGGCACTTTGCATTGTACTCGCTTTCGAGCCGGTGCTGAATCACCTCGAATTGCAACTGCCCCACCGTGCCGATGATGCGCCGACCATCGCTTTGGCGGGTGAACATCTGGGCCACGCCCTCGTCCATCAATTGGTCCAAACCCTTGACAAACTGCTTTTGCTTCATCGGGTCGGCATTTTCCACATAACGGAACTGTTCCGGCGAAAACGAGGGGATGCCTTTGAAATGCAGCAATTCGCCCTCTGTCAGGGTATCTCCGATTTTGAAATTGCCAGAGTCGTATAGTCCCACCACATCTCCCGGGTAGGCTTCCTCCAAGAGTGTTTTCTTCGACGCCATGAACATGGTAGGGTTGG
>JANMME010001095.1:0-4644 GCA_031373015.1 Saprospiraceae bacterium | reverse complement strand
ACTTTGGCGTAGATGGCCCCGGAAGAGCCTGTGATGGCGACGACGAGTTTCATGGGTGGTGGAACAAGGAGTTGAGGGGGACGTTTAGGTGTTTGTCATTGCGTCATTTTTAACCGCCGTAGCTTTAGCGGAGGTGGGGTGTCATTTCTACTCGGCTTCGCAGCCTTCAATTATATCCAGCGTGAGTTGCATGGGACAGATTTGACAACTTTTAAAAAGCTATCGTATCCACACAAATCGCCGCTCGCCTTAAACTTACCAAATTCCCGAAGGGAATCCATGTTTATAGAATCGAACAAGGGCGTTTTCGCCAAATCCCGAAGGGATTTTATGTGAAAACCGCGCCTGACAACATACAATCCCTTCGGGATTTTTACCAAACAACCTTCTACGATCTATAAACATGGATTCCCTTCGGGAATTTTCGGGCTATGGACGGGGCAGCGATTTGTGTGGATACGATAGCTTTTAAAAAGTTGTCAATCTACCTCACGGCCTTCAATAACATCCAGGGTTAGGTGCAATGAGCGCTCTAGAAGCCCAGCCATGAATGCATAAAAAAGGTCGGGCTTGCCTCCATACCCCTGAATATCAGTTAGATAGCGATTGTAAATATCTTTCTCCTCGTCGTTGATATAGAACGGAGGATACCCGTTTGCCACTAAAATCAGGTTGCTCAACAATCGCGCCGTGCGGCCATTGCCATCGTGAAATGGGTGGATACGCAAAAACCGAAGGTGGAATTCAAAAGCCAACAGGGCAGGTTCTGAAGCGTTTTTTGCGCCACGCTTTACTTTTTCCAATTCGGCATTCAACCAATTGAGCAATTGGTGCATGGCTTCCGGCACTTGATCGGGTGGCAGAAAGTCAAAGCGCTCCAGCCTTGAATTGATGATATGATTTGGTTCTGTTTTCCAATTTCCAGTCAATTTTTGCTTTTCGGGGTCTTCCTCAAAAATGATGGCGCGATGGATCTCTTTGATGCGTCGTTCCGAAAGATTGCTTTCGCCTTGCCCGATGCGCAGTATCTCAACCATTATCTTGTCATGCCCCTGCATCTCGGCGATGTCTCGAAAGGGTTTATTGTTTACCGTGATATTGCCAACCATCACGCTGCGTGTCTCTTGGCGGGTGAGCGTGCCACCTTCCATACGATTTGAGGTGTAGTTGCATTCTAACCGAAAGCGATACTCGATGCGGCGTAGCACATCTTGCGGGAGCTGCCCGTGTTGGGCGATTTTTTCGCGGAGCGAGGCGATGGAAGCAAATATTTCAGGTAGGGTTGGCATAGTGCAAAGATGGGTGATTTTTTCCCTAAAACAACGTCCCCTCCTTCCTAGGCGGCACCGCCCCGATATGCTTATACGCCTTCTCCGTGGCCGTGCGCCCACGTGGCGTGCGCTGGATGAATCCTTCCATAATTAAGAACGGCTCATGCACCTCTTCGATCGTGCCGGCCTCTTCGCCCACCGCCGTAGCAATGGTGGTAAGCCCCACAGGCCCGCCTTTGAATTTATGAATTATCGTGTTCAGGATACGGATGTCCATGTCGTCGAGTCCCGATTCGTCCACATCCAGGGCAGCGAGTCCGTAACGCGCAATCGCCACAGTTACTGAGCCATCGCCTTTGATTTGCGCAAAGTCCCGGATACGGCGCAGCAGGGCATTGGCGATGCGCGGCGTGCCACGGCTGCGTCGGGCAATCTCGTGGGCGCCCTCGTCGGCAATAGGTATTTCCAAGATGGCTGCTGAGCGGTGGAGGATGCGTTCGAGGGTGGGCACATCGTAGTAATCAAGGTGGCAAGTGATGCCAAAGCGGGCGCGGAGTGGCGAGGTGAGCAGGCCCATCCGTGTTGTGGCGCCAATGAGCGTGAAAGGATTGAGCGTAATCTGAATACTCCGGGCATTGGGCCCGGAGTCAATCATGAGGTCAATTCGATAATCTTCCATAGCCGAGTAGAGATACTCTTCCACCACCGTGTTGAGTCGGTGGATTTCGTCAATGAACAACACGTCGCCGGGCTCCAGGTTGGTAAGCAGGCCTGCCAGATCGCCGGGTTTTTCAAGGACGGGGCCGGAGGTTAGTTTCAGGCTTGCTCCGATTTCATTCGTAATGATATGCGACAAGGTGGTTTTGCCCAGTCCAGGTGGGCCATGGAGCAGGACGTGGTCGAGCGCATCGCCGCGTTGCTTGGCGGCTTGGATGAAGACTTGCAGGTTGTCCACGATCTTGCGCTGGCCACTGAACTCTTCGAGGAGTTTAGGGCGCAGGGCTTTTTCAACGACTTTATCTTCGTTGGCAGCAGGCTCGTTTGCGAGTGATTTTGACAAGGTGGTGGGTTGGTTTTGAAACTGAGCCATCCCAAATTTTTCAACCCATGACTTCAGTCGTGGGCTGCATTACTGGCAAAACCCAACCGATTTATCGGTTTTATATGGAAAACCGATAAATCGGTTTATAGCGTAGGGTTCTCGTACGAGCCCACGACTGAAGTCGTGGGTTGAAAAATTCGGGAGGCTCATATTTATCCGCTGCAAAATTCAAATATTTTGTTTTGAAATAAAAATAAATCTTTTCGTAACTGGATGGAACACGGATGACACAAATCACCACCTTACCTTTGCCCACATGGAAGTTTTACCTACTGCCAATTTTCAACCCGATATTGTAGTGGCGGGGCTTCGGCTTGGCGAACCTATGATCGCAATGACCTCGCTTTTGGTGGCCCTGGTTTGTTTTTATGCATGGAAGCGGCTGGGAAAGACCGTCGAACGTGACGATGCCCTGCGGCTTTCGCGTATTTTTTTCTTTTTGTTGGGGCTTTCCACCTTGATTGGCGCGGTTGTAGGTCACCTCTTTTTGTATCGCTTGCCGTTTGTGTTCAAAACGCCCGGCTGGGGCTTGGGCATGTTGGCCATGTCAGCATTGGAGCAGGCTTCTATTGTTCGGGCGAGACCCTTTTTGGGGGCAGGGTGGGGTAGGGCACTGACTTGGATAAACATGGTGGAATTGACGCTGGCACTTTGGTTTGTGTCTGCCACAATTTGGTTTCCAGGAGTCGAAATCCATTCGGCGTTTGGCCTGTTGTGCGTCGTTGGGCCACTGGAAGCATGGCTGTATTTCAAAACCAAACATCCCGGGAGCCGCTATATTTTACTGGGCATTTTAATTCTGGTGGCAAGCGTCGGGGTACACATCATGAAATTATCCCTCGGCATTTGGTTTTGCTATTTCGACCTTGCCCACCTGATAATGTGCGGGGCATTTTGGTGTTTCATGTTAGGGGCTGAGGCAAACCAGAAAATGTTAAAGCTTTAGGAATTGTGTTCCGGGCGCATGCTGAGTGGTCATTACTTGGACTATTGCCTCAAAGGCGGCTAGATCGCCTTGGAAATCTGCGTCGCCGAGTTCGAGTATGAGCACGGGCGTTTCGGTTTCGGTTTTTAAATAATCAAAGTAGGCATCCTGAATTTCAGTCAAATAGGCCGGGGATATTTGCTGCTCTATGTCCCTGCCGCGCTTTTTGATCTGTTTCAAAAGCACCTCCACCGGGCGGTGCAGGTAAAGCAGCAAGTCGGGCTTAGGGAAGGTGGCGTTTAACACCGAAAAGAGCCTTTGAAACAACCTGAATTCCTCCTCACTCAAGTTGTTTTTGGCAAAAAGCAGGGTTTTTACAAAAAAGTAATCTGCTACGGTGAACGATCGAAACAAGTCAGGCTGCGAAAAATGCTCCAACAACTGCTTGTGCCGCTCGGTCATAAAAAAGAGCTCTACCGGGAAGGCGTAGCGTTCTGGCTGCTCATAAAACGGCGGCAAGAAAGGGTTGTCGGTAAACTGCTCCAGCACTAAATCGCAGCCAAAGCGCGCGGCCAACTGATGGCAAAGCGTCGTCTTGCCCGCGCCGATATTGCCTTCAATGGCTATGAAATTGTATTGGGCCTCAGGCGCTTGAGCGTTTTTCACCTTATAGCTTGAGATTAATCAATAGTTCAACATGACGACATCAGATTCGTCTGTGCAATCCATGTAAAGTTCGTCAATTTGTTTTTCGAGCACGGGATGCTCAAATTCTGGCGCAATTTCCATCATGGGCACCAGTACGAACGCGCGTTTGTGCAGATCAGGGTGAGGTATTTCCAGGCCCTTGTCGCGGATAAGGCGCTTGCCATAAAAGAGAATATCAATATCAATGATGCGCGGCCCCCATTTTTCTTTTCGTTCGCGTCCGAGCTCGCGCTCGATACGGCTGATTTTATCGAGTATTTCTCGGGGGTCGAGGGTGGTGTTGACCATCAATACCTGATTGTAGAACGGGTCTTGGTTGGGTTCTCCCCAGGGCTGGGTCTCGTAAACATGGCTCTTTTTTGCCACTTTGCCGATGTTTTTTTCGATCAGGCCAACGGCTGAGTGGAGGTTGGAGCCCCTGTTTCCTACATTGCTGCCTAAGCCTAGGAAAACGTTGATGTATTTTTTTGTTGTGAAGTTCTGCATGGAATTGACTGTTGACTGTTGACTGTTGACCGTTGACTGTTGACTGTTGACCGTTGACTGTTGACTGTTGACTGTTGACTTTTGACCGTTGACTGTTGACCGGGGGGTGTTCAGAAAACTGTGTCAGCGGGCAAAATTGGCTTCGAGCCGTG
>JANMME010000453.1:0-16940 GCA_031373015.1 Saprospiraceae bacterium | reverse complement strand
GTTGATGGTTGTTCGTTCAAGGTCTGAAATGGAACGATTATCATCTAAAGCGAACAACCAACCACCAACAACTATCAACTATTTTTTGATAAAATGCACGTCACCGACCCGATAGCAGACTATCTCACCCGCATCCGCAATGCGCAAATGGCGGGGCACCGCATCGTAGAGATTCCGGCTTCGCGCATCAAGAAATCCATGACGGAGATCTTGTACGATCAGGGGTATATCCTAAAATATACTTTCGAAGACAAAACGCCGGAGAACAAGCAGGGTCTTATTAAAATCGCCCTGAAATACGATACGTTGACCAAAAAACCGATCATCCGTGAACTCGTGCGCGTCAGCCGTCCAGGTCTTCGCAAATTTTCGGGCGCAAGCGATATTCCTCGGATTATCAACGGCTTGGGCATTATGATCGTGTCCACTTCGAAAGGAGTGATGACAGATAAAAGTGCCCGCGACCTTAATGTAGGCGGCGAGTTGCTTTGCTACATAAGTTGATGAAGGTTGATAATAGTTTATGAGGGTTGATAACAAGCCCCCCATAAACCATCATCAACCCTCATCAACCTTTATCAACAATTAATAAAGAACACTCTGCGATATGTCACGCATTGGAAAATTGCCGATAAGCCTTCCCGCGAAAGTGGAAATCACGGTTGCATCCGACAACACGGTCACTGTGAAAGGCCCAAAAGGATCACTGAGCCAAAAAGTTGATCCAGATATCAAGGTAAGTGTCGAAGACGGTACCCTAACGGTGAATCGTCCGACCGACCAAAAGCGTCACCGTGCGATGCACGGTCTTTATCGCGCACTTATCAATAATATGGTAGTGGGCGTGAGCGAAGGTTATACCCGCGAAATGGAGATCATCGGGGTTGGTTTTCGTGTGGAGAACCAAGGCAACTTGGTCACTTTCACCATCGGTTTCTCTCACCCTGTGATATTCTATGTGCCTTCGGAAATTAAGGTGACCACAGCCATGGAAAAAGGTCAAGCCCCACTCATTCGTCTGGAGGGTATTGACAAAGAGTTGCTCGGCCAAGTGTGCGCCAAAATGCGCGGCTTCCGCAAGCCAGAGCCCTACAAAGGAAAGGGTATCATGTTTAAGGGCGAGAAAATCCGTCGCAAAGCAGGTAAGACCGCAGGTGGCAAGAAGTAAGATCGTCATTAAGTCATTGGTCATTAAAGTCATTTTTTGATGTACTAATGTTCCCAATGACCCCTCCTTCGCTTAGGCTACCGCGGGTAAAAATGACAAACAATTGCTTTCTCGGTCAGAAATCGAGATCGCCTAAATTGATATTCAACGATGAAACGCACAAAAGAGCAAAGCCGTAAGCGCATTCACATGCGCGTCCGTAAGAAAGTAAATGGCACTTCAGAACGGCCACGCCTAAGCGTGTACCGCTCCAACAATGCCATCTATTGCCAAGTGATCAACGATTTGGCAGGCCAAACACTGGTATCTGCTTCTTCCCAAGGAATCACAGGCAACAACACTGTTCAGGCTACAGAGGTGGGGAAACTCATTGCGGAGCGAGCGAAAGCGGCTGGTATTCAAGCGGTGGTATTTGACCGGGGTGGCTATCTTTATCATGGACGTGTGAAGGCATTGGCCGAAGGCGCCCGCGAAGGAGGACTTCAATTTTAAATGATATTGTTGATTTGGTGAAGTGTTGATTTGTTGATTTGTTGATTTGTTGATGCGGTTATTGAAAACCCCGTTCAAATCCACAAATCACCAAATCCAAAAATCACCAAATCCACAAATCACCAAATCCACAAATAAACAAGCTTAGCAAAATGGCAAGGCAAGAAAGAGAAAAAGAAGTTTCTCGTACTACCGAGGAATCTGGTCTCAAAGAAAAACTCGTATCGCTCAACCGCGTGGCCAAGGTCACGAAAGGTGGCCGTACATTCACCTTCGCTGCCGTAGTAGTAGTAGGCGATGGCAAAGGCACTATCGGTCAAGGGCTTGGCAAAGCCCGTGAGGTGTCTGAGGCCATTTCTAAAGCAGTAAAAGACGCAGAAAAAAATCTCGTCAAAGTGCCCATTCTCAATGGAACTATCCCGCACGAAGCGCACGGCAAGTTTGATGCTGGTCGGGTGCTTATCAAGCCTGCCGCACATGGCACGGGCGTGATAGCCGGTGGTGCCATGCGTGCCGTGCTCGAATCTGTGGGGGTACACGACTGTCTTGCCAAGTCGCAAGGCTCTGCCAACCCGCACAACGTGGTAAAGGCCACTATTGCAGCCCTGACTAGCCTCCGAAGCCCTTCTGAAATTGCTCGCCAACGCGGTATTTCGCTGGAAAAACTCTTTAAAGGATAAGCAATGAGCAAAGTAAACATCACGCTGCTGAGAAGCCCCATTGACAAGCCTAAGCGTCAAAAGCTGACACTTACCGCCCTCGGCATCCGCAAAATGAACCAGACCGTTCAGCATGAAGCGACGCCACAACTTGAGGGCATGATTCGTGTTGTACAACACTTGGTAAAAGTTGAAAACGCCTAAGCGTTTTTAACACAAGGACTTGAATTTCAATTAAAAATCTTGCTGCGCTTAAATGGTGCTGCATTGAAATAAAGAAAAGCAATGAATCTCTCTAATCTCCAACCGGCAGAAGGTTCTACCAAAAAAGGGAAGCGCATCGGTCGCGGCCAAGGCTCAGGCCGTGGTGGTACTTCGACGCGTGGCCATAAAGGTGATAGGGCCCGTAGCGGATCGAAAGAAAAGCGGCACTTTGAAGGTGGTCAAACACCTATGCAGCGCCGTCTGCCAAAGCGCGGCTTCAAGAATGTAAACCGCACGGAGTATGCACCCCTCAATTTGGGCGCGCTCGAAGCCTTGGTTCAAAAAACTGGCTCTAATACGTTTGATATTGCCGCATTGGTGGCTGCAGGCGTATCCCGCGCTTCCGACAAGATCAAAGTGTTGGGGAAAGGCAAATTGGCCTCCAAAGTAAACCTTAAAGTACACGCCGCCTCGGCATCTGCCAAAGCCGCCATCGAAGCCCTCGGTGGAAGCATCGAACTTGTTTAAATCCAATCCCGGTAATGAAATTTTTTACCGTTCTTAAAAATATCTGGAGCATTAAAGAGCTCCGCGAGCGTATCCTCTTTACGCTTGCTTTGTTGCTAATATACCGTGTGGGTACTTTCATCGTGTTGCCAGGCGTAGTCCCGGCTGCACTGGCCAAAGCTTCACAAAACCGCGGGGGTAACGACCTGTTGGGGCTTATCAACATTTTCACAGGCGGTGCCTTCGACAATGCAGCCATCTTCGCATTGGGCGTAATGCCTTATATCACAGCGTCCATTATTGTGCAGTTGTTGGGCTTTGCGGTGCCGTATTTCCAGCGTTTGCAGACCAAAGAAGGCGAAAGTGGCCGCAAGAAATTGAACCAAATCACGCGTTTGCTCACGGTAGCGATCACGCTCGTTCAAGGCGGCGGTTATCTCCAACTCATTCGCAGCATTCCCGGGGGCGTTTCACCTGATGTTCCAGAGGGGCTGTTTTGGTTCTCCAACATCATCATTCTAACGGCAGGCACCATCTTCTGTATGTGGCTTGGCGAGCGAATCACCGATAAAGGCATCGGCAACGGTACTTCGCTCATTATTCAGGCAGGTATCATTGCTCGACTTCCATACGCTTTCTCCTTTGAGTTTGTGAAACTTTTTGGGGAGAACAAATTGCTGCTTTTCTTCGTCGAACTAGCGTTTTTCTTTATCATCGTACTCGCTACCATTTTGGTTATTCAGGGTGTCAGGCGAATACCGATACAGTTTGCAAAGCGTATGGTAGGCCGTACAGGTGGCACCATGCCTCAAGCAAGTGCCCGCGATTACCTGCCATTGAAAATTAACTCTGCGGGGGTTATGCCCATCATCTTCGCACAGGCACTCATGTTCCTGCCCGCTACGGCCATGCAGTATTTGGCTGGGACGAATGTGAACACAGGGCGTATCCACATGTTCAGCGACATTTATTCGCTCGGCTACAACTTGCTCTTTTTTACGCTCATCGTGGTGTTTACTTATGTTTACACGGCCTTGATGATCAACCCAACGAACTACGCCGAGTACTTGAAGCGCAACAACGCCTTTATACCCGGTGTTAAGCCTGGCGAATCTACTTCGGAGTACATTGACAACATCATGACCCGTATTACGCTCCCAGGGGCCGTTTTCCTAGGTTTGCTCGGTATTCTGCCTTCTATTGCAGCCACCTTTGGGGTCAACCAACAGTTCGCACTGTTCTTCGGCGGCACCACCTTGCTTATCATGGTGGGCGTTGCTCTGGATACTTTGCAGGTGATCGAAAGTTATCTTTTGACAAAAAAATACGACGGCCTGATCAAATCTGGCCGCATACAAGGCCGCTCCTCATCGGGTATCCAAGTAGGGCAGCCACAATAAGACTATGGGCTTATTTGCGACAGGAAAAGAAGGCAAACGGGTTTTTTATAAAACCAGCGCGGAAATAGAGTTGATGCGCAATGCTAATTTGGTGGTTTCTAAAACGTTGGCGCATGTCGCCAGTATTTTAAAACCGGGCGTGACGGGAGAAGAGATTGATAAGGCAGCAGAGGAATTTATCAGGGATCACAGTGGCAGGCCGGCTTTCAAAGGCTACAATGGTTTTCCGGCTTCTCTTTGTGTTTCGTACAACGACATTGTAGTACACGGGATTCCAAGCAAGCGAGCATTTAAAGAAGACGACATTGTTTCAGTGGATTGCGGGGTAGAGCTGGAGGGCTTTTATGGAGATGCTGCTTTCACTTTTGCTTTTCAGCAGGTAGCAGAACCCACGATGGAATTGCTTCGTGTTACATACTCCTCGCTTTACATCGGAATCGAACAGGCGATACATGGGAAACGGATTGGAGACATTGCTTTCGCCATTCAAGAATATTGTGAACGAAAACACCCTTATGGGGTAGTGCGGGATTTGGTAGGGCATGGAGTGGGCCGTTCTTTGCATGAAGACCCGGAAGTGCCCAATTATGGAAAGCGCGGAAAAGGGCCTTTGATTATGGAAGGATTGGTGCTTGCAATAGAGCCAATGATCAATTTGGGTAAAAAGGATGTGCATCAGGCAGAGGATGGTTGGACGATCCACACGAGAGACAGAACACCCAGCGCGCACTTTGAACACTCTGTGGTGGTGAGAAAAAACAAGGCAGATATTCTCTCCGACCACACTTATTTGCTAGAAGCAATAAAAAATAACCCCGACTTGCAGGAAGTTCTACCTAAAAGTTAGACATTTGCACCCCGAAATCCAAAGAGGCCGATTTATATGGCAAAAGAAGATATCATTAAACAAGATGGCGTGGTTTCAGAAGCGCTCTCCAATGCGAACTTCAAAGTTCAACTGGAAAACGGACACGTAATCTTGGCAACTATTTCAGGCAAAATGCGGATGCACTACATCCGAATCTTGCCGGGCGACAAAGTCTCCGTGGAGATGTCGCCGTATGACCTGACACGAGGACGCATCATCTACCGCTACAAGTAAACTTGTTGAAAAACAAGGATTTAAACTACTTTTTGCAAACCGACAACTCGACACGACATGAAAGTCAGACCGTCCATTAAAAAGCGTTCTGTTGATTGCAAGATCGTTCGCCGTAAAGGCAAACTCTATGTGATCAACAAGAAGAACCCTAAATTCAAACAACGTCAAGGCTAATTGGCTGTTGATGTGTTGATTTGACTATTTGGGATCATACCCTACAAATCAACAAATCACCTGTTCAACAAATCAACAAAGAAATATGGCACGTATTGCAGGTGTGGATTTGCCCCGCCACAAAAGAGGAGTTATCAGCCTCACCTATATCTACGGCATTGGGCCGTCTTCTGCTAGAGCTATCTTGGAAAAGGCTGGCATTAGTGAGGACACTAAAACAGACCAATGGACCGACGAGAACATCAAAGCGATCTCTCGTCTCCTCGCCGACGATTATAAGACAGAGGGCCAACTCCGTTCAGAAGTTCAGACGAATATCAAGCGGTTGATGGATATCGGTTGTTACCGTGGGCTGCGGCACCGTAAAGGACTTCCACTTCGCGGTCAGCGCACTCGTACTAACGCTCGTACCCGTAAGGGCAAGCGCAAGACGGTGGCCGGCAAAAAGAAAGTTACTAAGTAAAAATTGACCACTTTAATCGCCGAAGCCAAAGCGTAGGCGATACCCGCCGAAGCATCTCGCCGCTTTACTCGCCTTAGTCTTGACGACGGCGATAAGCTAAGGCGAGTAAAAGCGTAGGCGGGATTAAATTGATTACATTCAATTACAATGGCAAAAGGAGCAGCAAAAAAAGTTGTGAAGCGGAAGGTGAAAATCACCCCAGAGGGTATGGTTTTTATCAGAGCCAGTTTTAACAACATCATCATTTCCATCACCAATAAGCAAGGCGAAGTGGTGTCTTGGGCATCGGCGGGCAAAGCGGGCTTCCGCGGCTCGAAGAAAAATACGCCTTATGCAGCACAAGTAGCGGCTAGTGACGCTGCCAAGACCGCTCACGAAGCCGGTATCCGCTCTGCGGAGGTATTCGTGAAAGGCCCGGGTTCTGGACGTGAGTCTGCTATCCGAGCCATTGACCAATCAGGTATCAAGGTGCTCGTCATCAATGACGTGACCCCCATGCCGCACAACGGCTGCCGCCCTCCAAAGCGCCGCCGCGTTTAATTCAAATAATTGACCACATTCCGTTAAAATGGCTCGTTATACTGGACCAACCACGAAAAAAGCCCGCTCGTTCGGCGAACCAATTTTTGGCTTTGACAAAGCGTTCGAACGCCGCAAGTACGGGCCAGGCCAGCACGGCCTGACGCGCAAAAAAAAGCAGCCCTCCAACTATGCCGGGCAGCTAAAAGAAAAGCAAAAAGCAAAGTACACTTATGGGGTGCTGGAGCGGCAGTTCCGCAAGACCTTTGTGAACGCTACCCGCAAGCACGGTGTTACCGGCGAGGTATTGCTTCAACTTTTGGAAGCTCGTTTGGACAATACAGTGTATCGCCTAGGCATTTCCCCAACCCGCCGCGGTGCACGACAATTGGTCGGCCACCGTCACGTTACGGTCAACGGAAAAGTGGTGAACATCCCATCGTATTCTTGCAAGCCAGGCGATATCATAGCCGTTCGCGGCAAATCCAAAGGCTTGGAAATAGTGACGACCCATGTGGGCGCAAAAACCAGCAACGTCCGCCATTACGGTTGGCTCGAATGGAACCTTGATAAGATGCAAGGCATATTCCTCGCGTATCCACAACGGGATCAAATACCGGAGAACATCAATGAGCAATTGATCGTTGAGTTGTACTCGAAATAAAAGATAACGAAAGCAGAACGGTTGGCCCTCTTTTTGAGGGCCAACCATTTTCGCGTTTGTCAATATCCTAATATCCTAATATCCCAAGATTCCCCCGCCCTCGAAATCAAATTTGTTTTTCCCACCAACACTCTCGGAGCATTCCACATATGAGTATTCTCAATTTCCAGAAGCCTGACAAAATCCTGTTGCAAAAAGCGACCGAATTTGAAGGCACTTTCGAGTTCAAACCTTTGGAGCCGGGTTTCGGCCAAACGGTCGGTAACTCGCTTCGCCGCGTTCTTCTCTCCTCACTTGAAGGCTATGCCATCAATGCTGTACGCATTGGCGGTGTTGACCACGAGTTTGCGACGATAAAAGGGGTGGTTGAAGACGTGGTGGACATTGTGCTTAACCTCAAACAAGTGCGCATCAAACCTGTGGTGCAAGACGAAAAAAACACACAGGAAAAAATCTACCTCACCATCAGTGGTAAGGAAGAGTTTCGCGCCAGCGACATTGAGGACTTTACCAACGTGTTCAAAATCATGAATCCCGACCTCCTGCTTTGCCGCATGGAGCCATCGGTGACGCTGGAGCTCGAACTTACGATCAGCAAAGGCCGCGGCTACCAGCCAGCCGAAGATGGAGCACCAAAAGATGCCGCCATTGGGGTTATTCCAATTGATGCCATTTATACGCCGATTAAAAACGTTGCATACCGGGTGGAAAGCACCCGTGTAGGCCAACGCACTGACTACGAAAAACTTACGATTGACATCAGAACGGATGGTACCATTCACCCTGAAGATGCTATCCGCGAAGCGAGCCGCATTTTGATTCAGCACTTGATGCTCATCACAGACGAGAACATTACGTTCGATACGCCCACCAACCGTGAGGAAAGTGTGGTAGACGAGCACATTCTCCACATGCGCAAATTGCTGAAAACCTCGCTCGAAGACCTCGACCTCAGCGTTCGCGCTTATAACTGCCTCAAGGCTGCCAAGATCAATACCCTGGCTGAATTGGTGCGCTATGATACCCACGAACTCCTCAAATTCCGCAACTTTGGTAAAAAGTCGTTGGTAGAGATCGAGGAGCTGCTGCAAGACAAAAATCTGACCTTCGGCATGGATTTGGCGAAGTACAAGTTGGACGAAGAATAACATGCGGGTGATTGCCTACCTGAAAAGTAGACAATCACCATTTTTTTTAACAAAGTGCGGTAACTGTTGAGCGTCTGAAATGAACGACTGCCCCAGTGCCGCCACCTAACAAAAGGTACACTTACAATGAGACACGGAGACAAAATTAACAACCTCGGGCGCACAGAATCACACCGCCGCGCCCTGCTTGCCAACCTCGCCATCGCCCTGATTGAGCACAAGCGGATCACGACCACACTTGCCAAGGCCAAAGCCCTTCGCCGTTACGCAGAGCCTTTGATCACTAAAGCAAAAGATAACTCAACGCACTCACGTCGTGTAGTATTCAGTTACCTGCAAAACAAAGAGGCCCTGAAAGAACTTTTTGGCACAGTGGCCGAAAAAGTAGGGGAGCGTCCAGGTGGTTATCTCCGCATCATCAAACTCGGTTTCCGCCGTGGTGACGGTGCTGAAACGGCCATGATTGAATTTGTAGATTTCAACGAAACCTACAATCCAAATGAAGGTAAGGTTCGCCAGGCGAAGAAAACGCGTCGTGGTGGTAGCAAGAAAGCCGCTGCTGACGCCGCTCAAGCTTTAGCCGCAGCAGACGTTTTCGATGGAGGTCATTTGCCTCAAGACAGCGTAGTGGATGAAATTGAGGAAACGATGGAAGCCGCTCCCGAAGAAGTTGTTGAAATGCCAGAAGTGATAGAGACGAAAGCAGAAGAAGTTGTAGAAGCTGCGGCTGAAGTTGCCGCACCGGTAGAAGAAGCAGTAGAAGAGGTGGCTGAAGAAGCAGTTGCCGAAGTTGAGGCTGGTGCGGAAGAAGTATCTGACTCTGCTGATGTTTCGGCTGATGATTCAGAAGAGAAGAAAGACGAAGAAGAGCAAGCGTAAGGCCGTTTTGCTCCAAAATATAAGAGGCGACACCCTACAAGGTGCCGCCTCTTTTCTTTTATCAATGAACTTTTTCGATATGCATGTCTATATCTGGAGAGCATTTGCGGTAATGATTAATGGGAACATAGTTCCTCTGCCTTGTCTAAAAGCCATCGCCAGTCAGCGGTTTGTTTTTTCTCTTGGATTCGGTGGATTAATCGTTCAGCACGTTTTGTATCACCGGGGGCGGAACTGGTCAGTTGAGTGAGCAGATTGGCAAATTCTATGTGAATTTTTCTTTCGTTATCTGATAAAAGTTTTTGCGAAGTTCGACTTAAGAACATCTTAAAAGCATCTAATCTATAAGAAAGCATATCAGAGCGCAATTCATACAGCGCCTTCAATTCTAGACGTTTCCCGTGCAGCAAATAACCAACCGTAGGAGTTGTAGCGGGTATAAAATCCAAACATTCCGAAAACTTTCCAATACCAAAGAGATAGAGCGCCTTGTTGAAACGGTAGTAATCTTGGGTTTCGTTTTCTCCAATAATCTCATGCTTGTGATTTTCGATAAAATCTAAAAGCCAGTCAAACTGTTTCACCCTGACAGCAATTAGCGACACAGCGCCATAAGTACTAGGATGGAGACGACCTTCATAGTGAAGGAAGCCTCGGGCTAAGTTGTCCTTGTAAAGTTCAAATAAGGTTAACCGAATCTCTTCGTTATCTGAAAATAAATTGGCAACCCAAGCACAAAGACTTCGTAAATAGGTATAAAATGCACGAAGTGCTGTGGGATCTAATACATGCTCATGAATAAGCAGAAGGTCAAAGAGTGCTCGTACGTCAAGGGGGGCAGGGTGTGTTTTTCTAAGGAGTACACATATTTCCCAGTTGATTTTTAGGGATGGTGATTCTTCTAAATATCGCTGAGGGATAGAAATTTCGTTTAGGATAACCTCAATAATTTCAGGAATATCAAGATTTGTTGCTTTTTGTTGTAATAGAAATGTATTGAGTCGTACTACCTTTTGGAGTTGATAATTCAGTTCCAATGAATAAAGTACCTTCGGCACGTTCAGATCACCCTTCATCTGGTTGTGCAAGCTTTCTAAATCGTGGATGGCATCTTCCAAAAGGAACTGTTGGTAATGATAAGTATTGTTTTTCCATTTTGAAGTTTCTTGTATTTTCTGAAGTCGGGTCAAAGCATAACGATGACGATCAATTAAACCGCGATAACGTGCTATTTCAGAAAAATCCAATACTTGACGAAATTCATTCTCCTCTCGTAAATAGGTCTTTGTCAGCAGAAAAGAACGAACAACCTTGTGTGCCTCTACCATTATCTTGTCTAATTTGCCTTCTATAAACTCCTGATCTGGAAAGAGACAGGCATAGACTTTTTTTTTGTCCAAATCCCCAGCGTTTTCTCGAATAACGAACTCAAAACAAACATCTAAAAGCGGCACTACCCAAGCGTGCATTTTGCCTTCGTTGACAAAAGAAAGCGCAGCGAATTCTCGCGCCTGAGGCTTTTCCTCGGGGCTTAATGTCCGAATCAACTCAATCAAGTAGCTTTGCTCCATGCGGTGCGGGGAATTCATCCCCAAATTTGTTATGGATTTTCTAGGGGCGAAGGAAAGACCTTTACGCCAGTTTTTTAATTTCACGCATAAAAACATAAGATTATGGCAAAAAATCTCTTTTTCCCGACTCTTTTTATCCTTTCGGTAGCCTTCGCTACATCGTTGAAAGCGTCTAACGCCCCTATTTCTACAAGGAAAGATGTTCTTCACTCTGACTATTGCAACGCTCCGACCCCAGATAGTTTTAGAGTTGAAAGCGGAGGCTCAACCTTTGCTACCTTAGCCTGGTCTTCTGCTTGGGTGGGGGCAGACCATACACTTAAAGTCTATAAAAAAGATGAAAACACGAATGCCTGGGATTTGATTAATACTTTTTATAATGTTTCAGGCACTTCCTTTTCTGTGACAGGTTTACAATATCGCGCTCATCATAGGTTTGTAATTGCCACTAATTGTCCATCAGGTGAAACCAGCGAGTTAACATCTTCTATAGATCATATCAACTTGATTCTTGACCTTATGGTTGCTGGACGTAACCCTGTAAACCCGGTACCTGTTCAGGGCGTGTGCCCAGCGATCAATTATCAGAACTTTAATTGGGTTGGTTTTGTGATTAGGGTTAGCAACAATTTTACTCCGACCTCAACCTTGTATGAATTCAAGGCGGAATATGATAATAGTGGTAATCTTTACCCTGTAATAAAGCGAGTTCAAGAACTTGGACCAATTATGGGTTTGGGGAACCCCCTTCCTTTCAATGATTATGTTTACCCAAAGAACCCTCAGCCATTGATTGTTGAAATAGAAGGGAGTACTACTTTTTTAGTCAGACATTATATAGGCGAAAGCAATTATATTCCAGTTGGCGAGGTTACTGTAAGCCTATTTGAAGGCTTCCCCAACACTATCATGTTCTGCCCAAATCCAAACTGGAACTTAGCGTACGAACTTAGACCACTTACCGCCCAGATGGCGAATGGACTTTCACCAATGGGAGGTAATTTATTACGCAAAACAGATTTGGAAATTGACTTAGAGGTAAAAGTACAAAATCCATTTCAGGATTTCATTCAGATATTTTTGCCCTTCACTTTAACGGCGGAAGAGCCTATACTTATTAAAATCATGTCATTGGAAGGCCAAATGCTGTTTCAGCAAGAAGTTAATACACTTTCTGAAACGATCTTAGTGCCAACTCATTCTCTTGCCAATGGACTGTACTTGATCCGTATTGAAACGAATCAAGGAGTCCAAATGGTTAAAGCAATCAAATCAAGATAGCCGCGAAAGGCATTCTTTAACTTGGCACTCTTTCAAAAGTTTTGATTATGAAAAAAACACTTTTTTTCTTGCTACTTTTATTCTCGGCAATTTCTGTCTTCGGCCAACCCAGCATCGAATGGCAAAAATCATTGGGTGGAAGCCAAAACGATGGCGGAAGTTTTATTAATCAAACCTCCGATGGGGGGTATGTAATGACTGGCAATGCCCTTTCCTACGATGGTGATGTATCTGGATCTCATGGTTTGAGTGATATCTGGGTAATAAAGACAGATTCTAATGGACAAGTTCAGTGGAAAAAAGTATTGGGCGGTAGCAGTTCAGAGGCAGGTTATTGCATCCAACAAACAACAGATGGAGGGTACATATTAGTTGGCTCAACGCTTTCGAATAATGGAGATGTCTCTGGCAACCACGGGGGTTGGGACTGTTGGGTAGTGAAGTTAAACAATATTGGGGTTATTCAATGGCAAAGAGTTTTGGGGGGCTCCTTGGAAGATAGGGCCAGTTCCATAAGACAAACTATTGATGGCGGATACATCATGGCAGGTTATACTGCTTCGATGGATGGCGACGTGACGTACAATCATGGAAATATTGACTATTGGGTTGTGAAACTGAACAACGGAGGAGGCATCGAATGGCAAAAAACTTATGGTGGAACGGGCGAGGACGAAGGCTATGCCATACAATTAACCAACGAGGGGGGCTATGTTGTGATGGGTAGTGCCGATTCACAAGATGGCGATGTAACTGGAAATCACGGGTATAATGACTATTGGGTGCTAAAACTCAACAATACTGGCGACATAGAATGGCAGAAGGCGCTCGGCGGAAGCGGCACTGACGATGGAAGGCTGGTGATTCAGACCAGTGATGGCGGGTATCTTGTGGGCGGGACGGACGGATCATCGGATGGTCAAGTTGTGGGCGGTTACTTGTACACTGACTATTGGATCGTGAAATTGGATGCCAATGGAGCATTTCAATGGCAGAAATCCATGGGTGGGAATGATGTTGACATCCTCACCTCCATTGTAGAAACAGCACCAGGGAAATACATTTTGTGCGGAGTCTCTCACTCTAGGGATGGAGATGTCGTTGGCAATGATATTTATCCTTCTCTTTGGTTGGTAGAGATAAATGAATCGGGAGATATCCAATGGCAAAAAACCATTGGAGGCACTGGATATGAGCATTCTGGAAATATTATACCTACCAATAATGGTGGTTATATCCTGATCGCAACAACGGATTCCAACGATGGCGATGTATCCGGTAATCATGGCAAATATGACCTCTGGGTTGTCAAACTCTCTCCTGAATCATCCCATACGGGAGAACCTCTGGCAGGTAAACTGGAAATTTACCCCAACCCTGCTCCATCATCGGTCACTGTGGAAATCCCCGATGATGCACCCGAGATGAGTATCGAATTGAGCGACATGATTGGCCGAACCTTACTTCGAAAGAAAGATGTACCCAAGGGAGGAAATATTGAATTGGCACATTTGCCTGTTGGTGTGTATTTTGTGAAGGCGATTACAGCCTCGGGCAAAGTGTATCAAGGGAAAGTGATGAAGGAGTGATTCGAAGGTAAAATATTGGAGAGTATGGTAGTCGCTGCTTATCTTGTGTTCCGATTTATTTCAGATCGGGACCGGCCACCATGCCAAAAGATACTGAATTCAGCATCAAAATCCGAAGCTTATACTTTCGAGAATGGCTTTCACATTGAAGCTGGATATTGCCTTTCCCATAATTTTTCTATTCGCTAACCCATGTCTCTCTACACCCTCCAACTCCTCGCCGATCTCCATTCCGCCATCCTCACCCGCTGGCGAGAGTGCCCGCCGCACTACTTCGAAATGGGCCTTCCCGAGCGCTGGCTCGACCCGCCAAAGGGCTACGACGGGCCGCCAATGGGCTTCGGGCGCGACGACGACGGGCCGCCAGGCCTCCCGTGGCTCGAAGATGACGACGACGAAACGGAAAGCACCACCCCGCCTCCCGAATCAGTCCAAGTAATGGCAAACCTCGACTTCGAGCGCAGTATATCCGAATTAGAGCAGTGGCGCGATGAAAAACCGCCCGAACGGCAGGACATGTTCTACCATTTTGGCTTTGAGCCGGTGCAGTTCCCGCCTGCCGAACGGCTGAGCGATGAGGAATTGGACGCGCTCACGCAGGCCCTGTGCCGACTGTGGGCTGCGTACAATTTCACGCCGGTGCTCCCAGATGCCGCGCCGGGGCGGGTGGTGTACCCCATGCTGTTGAAGCGCATGGAGGAGCCGACTTTCGTGATGACGCGCGGGCATCTCGGTATCGAGTTTTGCCATTATGAACCTTCTGAATGTCCTTGGGGACTGGAATACTGTACCTGTAAAGATTTCTGAAATACAAATTTTTGGGGAAGGCTGGACACCCGCTCGCAATCGCACCATTTTGGAATTGAAACACAAAAGGCCTGTAGCCCTGCTTTTGTGTCCTTTTGTGCCTTTTGTGCCTTTTGTGTTTCAAATCATGTCACATTTAGTTATGGGGTAAATAGTTGCCTTTTTTTAAAACTTCCCATTCCATTTCTAACTGCTTGACATAACGGTGACTTGCCGTACTTTCACCCCCTCTAATCCACCTTTATGCTTGATTTTGTAGAAGATTACCGCAACACCATTGTCCAGATTGCCACACCCTACAGCACAGGAACGGGCTTTTTTTTGCGCGATCGAGGGCTGATTGTCACCAACCACCATGTAGTGGAGGGCAATCGTTCCGTGGTGATTGAGGGGGCAAGGTTTAAAAAACAACTTGCGCGTGTTCGGTACATTGACTCGAAATATGATCTGGCTTTCCTCGACGCCCCCAAGAATGGGGAGGAATTGCCAGAAATCCGCCTCGGAACTTCCAAGACACTTCGCGAACGCGACGCAGTGACGGCTATTGGCCATCCGTTTGGACTCAAATTCTCGCTAAAAAGCGGCATTGTTTCTAATACTGCCGAGTTGATGAACGGCATCCCGTACCTGCACATTGACGCGGCCCTCAACCCCGGCAATTCTGGCGGACCGTTGGTAGACACAGAGGGCGAGGTGGTTGGGGTCAATACTTTCGTGATTCAGAATGGCGACAACACTGGATTTTCGCTGCCAGTCCGTTATCTTGAAGAAACGCTCGGGCATTTTGCCGAAGCCAGTTCCGACAATGCCAGCCGTTGCACGGCCTGCCTCAACATACTTACCGAAGCCACCGTCGAAAACAAACACTGCGCCCACTGTGGCCACAAAGCCGAATTGCCTTCCACCGTGGAGGAATACGTGCCCTCTGGTGCTGCCAAAACCATCGAAACCCTTATCAGCAACCTTGGCCACGATGTCATGCTGAGCCGCTCAGGGCCCAATGCATGGGAGATAAAGCACGGCAGTGCCACGATTATCATGACCTATCACGACAAATCGGGTTTGCTATCTGCGGACGCTCTATTATGTGAACTCCCCAAAAAAGACATCAAGCCGCTTTACGAATACCTATTGCGCGAAAACTACACCAATGAAGGCGTAACGCTTAGCGTTCACGAGCAAGATATCGTGCTTTCCTTGCTTATTTTTGACCGATACCTCAACGAAGAAACGGGGCAAGCGATGCTTCAAAGCCTCTTTGAGAAGGCCGATTTCTACGATAACAAGCTCGTGGAAGAATTCGGGGCTACCTGGAAGCCGGAGTGAGGGCTGATGGAACACGGATGACACGGATGAGACACGGATTTACAACACTATAAACAAAATCCGTGTCTCATCCGTGTCATCCGTGTTCTATCTCTTCCGTGTTCCATCTGCAATTCTAAAACATTTTCACCCCATAAAGCACCAGCCATACGACGGCAAGTAAAGAGGTGGCAATCACGACTCCCCGCATAGCCCGCTCCCAACGAAGTTTTCGGAAGCGGCTGAGTATGAAGAGGTTGAGCGCGATGGCTACAATGGCGAGGGTGCGTTCGCGGAAATTTTCAGAAAAGCCTGCACCACTTGCTGCACCTTTTATTTCTAGGAGCGAGAAGAGGTTGTAGAGCACCAAAAACCCTGCTGTGGGGAGGAGTAAGCCATAGAGTAGGCCGACCCAAATTTCGTCGCGTTGAAACATTTTTTATAAAATTTTTGAGTTTTCCAATCCTTTCAAGGTTTCAATGGCCGGGTAGTTCGTCAGATCGTGCATGGAGGGCACGACCGAGATGTAGCCGTTTTCCAAGGCCCACACATCAGTATCGCTGCCTTGGTCGCTGTTGAAAAATTCGCCGCTGAGCCAATAGTAAGGTTGACCAGCGGGATCGCGGCCTTCCACCATATTTTCGATCCAACGGGCATCGGCCTGCCTACAAATGCGCAATCCTTGCAATTGATCCCTAGGGAGTTTGGGGATGTTGACATTGAGCAGTTGGCCATGCTGAAAAGGACGGGAGAGCATGTACTCCATAATCCGTCGTACCCACGGTTTTGCAGGCTCAAAATCGGCATCAAAACTGTAATCGAGCAGCGAAAACCCAACACTGCGGATACTTTCAAGGGCTGCTTCCATGGCAGCCGAGAGCGTGCCGGAGTAGAGAATGTTGATGCTGGCATTGCTGCCGTGGTTGATACCGGAGACGCAAAGGTCAATGGGGCGGTCTTTGAGCACCACGTGTTTGGCCAGTTTGACGCAGTCAACCGGAGTGCCGG
>JANMME010000438.1:0-2953 GCA_031373015.1 Saprospiraceae bacterium | reverse complement strand
CAATTTAAACACATAGGCACATAGTACACATAGATTTTGAGGCTTCAATTGTGTAAAATCTATGTGTACTATGTGCCTATGTGTTTAAATTGTATAGTGGTGTGGATTTCAATTACACACACCAAACATGAAAAAACTGCTTTTCTCTTTGCTCGCCCTTTGCATTGCCACAAGCCTCTCTGCCCAAGGCATGTGGCTGCCCTCTTTGCTCGAAAAACAGAACGAAAAAGACATGAAATCGCTCGGCCTCAAGCTTTCCGCCGACGATATTTATTCACCTGCAAAACCAAGCGTGAAAGATGCAATCTGTTGGTTTCATGGAGGTTGCACGGGAGAAATCATCTCCCCAGAGGGACTGCTTCTTACCAACTACCATTGCGGGGTTGACCAAATTCAGGCGCACTCTACCCTTGAGCACAATTATTTAGAGGATGGCTTTTGGGCTAAAAACCGAAGCGAAGAAATCCCTTGCCCTGGGCTTTGGGTGCAGTTTATAAGCCGAATGGAAGATGTAACCATTGTTGCATTGCAGGGTATAACAGATGGAATGAGTGAGGCTGACCGCCAATCCCAGATTGACAAAAACATCGCCGTCCTCAGGTCGACCGTAAAAAAAGAGAAGTGGGAAGAGATCGAAGTGCGCCCCTTTTACAATGGAAACCAATACTATCTGTTTGTAGTCCAGATGTTCCCTGATGTGCGCTTTGTGGGCGCCCCGCCGGGAAGCATTGGCAAATTCGGCGCAGACACCGACAACTGGGTATGGCCCCGGCACACGGGCGATTTCTCCATGTTCCGTGTGTATGCCGACAAAGACAACCATCCAGCGCAGTATTCAAAAGACAACCTCCCATATCGTCCTGCGCATTTCTTGCCTATTTCGCTGGACGGGGCCGAGGAGGGCGACTTTACCATGGTGTACGGCTTCCCGGGCCGCACCGACGAGTACCTGAGCGAAGCGGGGGTGCGCCAAGTAGCCGAGGTGCTCGACCCGGTTCGCGTGGCCATCCGCGATCGCTCGCTCAAGATCATTGACGGTTTCATGCGCAAAGACCCGGCGGTCAAAATCGCTTACGCGGCCCGCTACGCCAGTATCGCTAATTCCTGGAAAAAATGGTTCGGCGAAATGCAGGGCCTGAAAACCTACAAAGCGCTCGACAAAAAACGCGAATACGAAGCAGAATTTACCCGGCGCATACAGCAGAACCCCGAATGGAGCACCCGTTGGAAAAACCTCCTGCCCCGCCTTCGCCAATATTATCAGGACATTGAGCCTTATGCTTTGGCACGCGATTATTACTCAGAAACCTGTCTGCGCAACAACGAAATTCTGTCTTCCGCCGCTAATTTGGGCACTTGGATTGATTCCTACGACGAAAAGAACAAAACCGTCTTTACCGGCAAAATTGAAAATGTGAAAGCGGGTCTGGAGGCATTTTACAAAGATTACCACCCCGAAGTGGATATGGCAACCTTGGCTGCCATGCTCGAAATGTTTGCCGAAAATACCAAGCCTGAATGGGGGGCAAATGATGTAAAAGCCATGGCAGCCGAGGCCGGTGGATACCCCGCATTGTCAAAAAGGATCATTGAAAACAGCACCATCGCCAACCGCGATAAGTGTATGAACCTGTTGGCGACCAAAGCGCCCCCAGAAATCGTTGAGACGCTCAAAAATGATCCAGCATATATGCTTTGGGCACGCCTCCAAGGGTACTACACCGCGCAGGTACAACCAAAACTTCAGGAAATACAACCGAAAATCATCCTGCTCCAGCGCCAGTACATGGCTGCACAAATGGAAGTATTTAAGGAAAAGAAGTTCTTTCCAGATGCAAACAGCACGCTTCGCCTTACCTACGGGAAAATCCGTGGTTTCTCGCCCCGAGATGCTTTGCAATATGAATACCAGACCGACCTCGACGGCGTAATGGAAAAATATATCCCGGGCGATTATGAGTTTGATGTGCCGCAGAAGCTCATCGAACTTTGGAAAGCAAAAGATTACGGTCAATACGCCACGGCTGACGGGCGCTTGCCGGTGGCCTGCATTGGCACCAACCACACCACCGGGGGCAACTCCGGTTCGCCCGCGCTCGACGCGAACGGCAACCTTGTGGGCCTCAATTTCGACCGCGTTTGGGAGGGCACCATGAGTGACCTGAACTACGATCCTGCCATTTGCCGCAACATCATGGTGGACACCCGGTATATCCTTTTTATCGTAGATAAATTTGGCGGTGCGGGGTACCTGCTGAATGAAATGAAGCTGGTGAAGGGAAAAAAGAAACGGAAGAAGGGATAAGGGAACGAAATCTTCTATTGAATTGTTTGTGCGATTCAACAGGTCGCTTCTATATTTGCCCAACTCCTTGTTGATTGGTTTAACAGGCAGCCTCAAACTCAAATTTTTTAACCGAAAACATCTTTTATCATGTTCAACAACCCATTTTCCTTTGAAGGACGCATTCGCAGAACAGAATTCGGGATCAGTTACATCATTTACATGGTGGCTTATTTCATTATCATTGGCATTACTGCTGCGATGAATGGCGGCGGCGATGGCGGTGGAGCTGGCCTACTTGTATTCATTTTGTTCATTCCACTTATTTGGTTCCTGATTGCACAAGCCGCCAAAAGATGCCACGACCGGGGCAATTCCGGTTGGTATCAATTGATCCCTTTTTATGTTTTTTGGCTTCTCTTTGCAGATGGCGAGCCGTTTACGAATGACTACGGCCCCGATCCAAAAGGGAGAGGAGATGACAGCACGGGGTTCATAGACAACAGGCCCGATATTTTGGATTCAAATATTTAAGAAGTTGCTTGAGTTAGCAGATGGAACACGGATGACACGGATGAGACACGGATTTATGCCATCCTATAAACAACATCCGTGTCTAATCCGTGTCATCCGTGTTCCATCTACTAACATACATGAACCGACCTACCC
>JANMME010000412.1:0-6836 GCA_031373015.1 Saprospiraceae bacterium | reverse complement strand
CCCTGATTGGATTTGCTTGCCACGCAGCGCATAGCGCAGCACAAAATCCCGGTTGCCCCCCTGAATCTCAAAAGGGTCAAGCATCAGGTCGCAGCCGGATGCGCCATGGTCGGCCAAATAGAGTTTGTGGGTCGTGCTGTTGATCTCTTGCAAGGGCATCCCTGCATTGAGGTGTGCAGACAATTCAAAATTATAAAATGGGGCTTCACCAGCGCGCTGGTATGGTACCGCGGTAAAGCCCTGATTGTTGTTGGATTGGCCATTCGTATAGCGCGGCCCTACCACCGTTGGGTACACAAATTCATAAACGCCATCCTCCGGGATCAGTAATTCGGTGTAGCGGAGCACGGTGCGAATGGTATCGCCGGGCATGATGTTGGCAACGTTCATTTGGAATACATTGGGGCGTTCCTGCTCGAGCAAAGAAGCGCGTTTTCCTTCGCTCTTGGCCTGCTCGTATTGCGCACGGGCTTGGTTCCGCTCGGCTATTTTGGCCGTGATGACCCGCTTCCCGACTTGCATGCTCATGCCATACACAGCGGCTCGGGTGGAGCCTGGGAACACGTAAATGGCTTCCAGTGGTTTTGATCCCGAATTGATATAGGTCTGGGTGACCACCACCTCGGCGATAACCCCGGCTATATTGACGTTGGCACTGGTGGATTTCAAAGGCATGATATCCACACCTGCTGGTGTTTCGCCATTGACCATGAAATAGGGAGAAAAGGTTTTGTCGGCAGTTTCGGTTTGAGCTGCGGCGAACAGAGGCAAGAAGAGCAGGGCATACAGGGTGTTTTTCATTTTACAGTGTTTTAAATATTTTGAAAAGAACGCTGCAAAACTGCGGGCTAAGCTCAAGGTCGAAAGGGGTACACTACCATACGGGTAGCGCAAACGTGTAGACGGCGTGGGTTTTTGAGGATTCGTTTTTGAAGCATCGGCGGATGGGCTCTTGAAATCACAAATGGCATTACTTTCGCCCTCAATTTGACTTGATATGAAACAACTTTACTTCCTCTGCCTGCAGCTGATGTTCGTCGCGCCTCTGATGGCCCAACCCGTGCTGAAACGGCAGATTGACCCATTGGTCGATGCTGTAGAGCCCAAGATAGTGACCTGGCGGCGCGACTTCCACGAAAACCCGGAGCTCTCCAACCGCGAGTTCAAGACCGCCGAAAAAGTGGCGGCTCACCTCCGTTCGCTGGGCATGGAAGTGCGCACGGGCATCGCGAAAACGGGAGTTGTAGGCATCCTGAAGGGTGGTAAGCCCGGCCCCGTCATCGGCCTTCGCGCTGATATGGACGCGCTGCCTGTGACCGAGCGCGTGGAATTGTCTTTCAAATCGAAAATTCAGGCCGAGTACAATGGCGAACAAGTCGGCGTGATGCACGCTTGCGGCCACGATACCCACGTGGCCATCCTCATGGGTGTGGCCGAAGTGCTATCTAAAATTAAAGCGCAATTGGCTGGCACTGTGGTGTTTGTGTTCCAGCCCGCCGAAGAAGGCCCTCCGGGCAATGAAGAGGGTGGGGCGCCTTTGATGATCAAGGAGGGCTTGCTGACGGACACGAAAATGGAAGTTATGTTTGGCCTGCACATCAATTCCCAGACCGAGGTAGGCAAAATAAAATACCGTCCGGGTGGTGCCATGGCGGCCTCGGATTGGTTTTACATTACCGTGCATGGCAAACAGGCCCACGGTTCGGCGCCATGGAGTGGCATTGACCCTATCGTGGTCAGCGCTGAAATTATTCAGGGTTTGCAGACGATTGTGAGCCGACAAGTGGATCTCACCGAGTTTCCTGCGGTGATTACCGTGGGCAAAATCACCAGCGGCATCCGCGCCAACATCATTCCTGAACTGGCCGAAATGGTGGGCACTATCCGTACGCTCGACACGGCCATGCAGCGCCTGATCCACAAAAAAATAGAACTGACGGTCACCAAAATTGCCGAAAGCGCAGGGGCAACCGCAGAAGTCCGCATCGAAAACAAGACCCCGGTCACTTACAACGACCCAGCCCTAACGGCTTGGGCTTTGCCTTCCTTACAAGAGGCAGCTGGGGCAAACAATGTTTCGGAAAACAAACCACGCACTGGTGCGGAAGACTTTGGTTTTTTTGCCCAAAAAATACCCTGTTTCTATTTCTTCCTTGGTGGGATGCCCAAAGGCAGCGACGAGAAAAAAGCGCCCTCACACCACACACCTGATTTTTATGTGGACGAGAGCGGGATGAAGTTGGGGGTGAGGTCTTTTTGCTATCTGGTGCTGGATTATTTTGCGAAAGGGCGTTAGTGCCTGGCCAATCGAATTAATCCCACAATCGCACCAATCGAATCAATCGCCATGACCAACAAACAAATAGCCCTCGCGTTTGACGAACTCGCCAACCTCATGGAACTCCACGAGGAAGACCCGTTTCGCATACGCTCCTACGCCAGCGCCTACCTCACCCTGCGCAAACTCGATTCTCCTTTGGCTGAATTATCAGATACAGAACTCAAGGCCATCAAAGGCGTTGGCCCCGCCATTGCCAGGAAAATCCGCGAACTGCTCGAAACCGGGCAAATGGCGACCCTCGAAAAATACCGCGCCCAAACCCCGGTCGGCGTTCGTGAAATGCTCGAGATCGGCGGTTTCGGACCTAAAAAAGTGCGGCAGGTTTGGCAGGAAATGGAGATCGAGAATCCCGGTGAGCTTTGGTACGCCTGCAATGAAAATCGCCTCGTCGAGTACAAGGGTTTTGGCCTGAAAACACAGGAAGACCTCAAAAACAAACTCGAATATTACTTCAGAAGTCGCGGAAAACTCCATCTTGATACCGCATTGGCGGAAGCAGAATCGGTGTGCAATTTCCTAATATCCAAATATCCCCCCTCCTCCGCCGAGGCTACGGCGGGTAAAAATATCCAAACCCAACCCGTCGGAGAAGTGCGCCGCAGATGCCCGGTGGTGGAATCGGTGGAAGTTCTGGTGGCGAGTGAGGGAGACTTGGCGCCTGTTTTTGAGGGCTCTGATTTTGTGGCAGAAAAGCGTGAGGATGGCAAAACTGTGGTAAAAAAGGGGGAAGGAGCGGCAATAGTTTTGCACCAATGTTCGCCGGAGGAGTTTGGCTCTAAGTTGTTCAAATTTACCGGCTCAGCAACGTTTTTGGAGGAATTTGTAAAAGAAAATCCGGGGGTAGATTTTAAAAATTTGCCCATTGAAGAAGCGGTTTTTGAAAAATCAAAATCGGCTTACGTTGTGCCGGAATTGCGCGAAAATTATACAGATGGGAACAGTAGCGGTCAGACGACTTTGAGTCGTCAGACCGCGTGGGCAACCCCTTCTGACTACTCAAAGTCGTCTGACGGGTCGAAAAACCTGATCACCGACGCATCCATCAAAGGCATCCTCCACGTCCACACGACCTACAGCGACGGCCTGCACACCCTTCGGGAAATGTGCGAATACACCCGCTCGCTCGGCTACGCTTACATTGGCATTACCGACCACAGCCAGTCCGCTTTTTACGCCAACGGCCTCAAGCCCGACCGGGTGCTGGCACAGATGGAGGAGATCGAAAAATTGAACGCCGAACTCGCGCCCTTCCAAATTTTTAAAGGCATCGAAAGCGATATTCTCAACGACGGTTCGCTCGACTACGACGACGCGCTGCTGGAAAAATTTGACTTTGTCATTGCCTCCGTGCACTCCAATTTGCGGATGAACATCGAGAAGGCTACCGAGCGTGTCGTGCGTGCCATCGAGCATCCTTGCACCACCATTCTGGGTCACCCGACAGGCCGACTTTTGCTCAGCCGCGAGGGTTATCCGCTTGATTGGGACGCTGTGTTCGAGGCCTGCGCTAAACACAAGGTCAGCATCGAACTCAATGCCCACCCCCGCCGATTGGACATTGACTGGGCCTTGATTCCCAGGGCTTTGGCGCATGGGATCCGGATCAGCATCAACCCCGATGCGCACAGTAAAGACGGTATCCTGCACACCCGCTACGGCGTGATGGTGGCGCGGAAAGGGGGGCTGACGGCGGCGGGGTGTTTGAATGCGTGTGATGTGGGAGTATGGTTGAAATGAACCTTAACACGCTGAGTGCCCCGCGACGGAATTGCGGGTTCGTCCAAATGCCGGGTAGGTAAAGATGGATGTTTCGCCATCCCTCATCATTCCCGCCTTGCGAGGCTGTTTTCACCCCGCACATTTCTGGGCAAGATATTCCAGAGGGTGCGCGGGGTGAAAACACCTTCTCGCGGCGGAAAACAGGCGAAGCGCGCTCCCGCGACTTCGCCTGTTAGACAATAAAATCACCTTGTTGTTTTTATCTGACAACTGTCATGATTTGCAAAAAGCAATCAGGTCCTCGTCAAAATAGGCCCCGCCACCTGCGTTGTAGCCGTTGGTCAGCCTGTAGCCGCAAGACACTTTCAGGACATAGGCACACGCGGGGTCGGTAGTAGCAAAAGTAAGGAGCTGGTTCATAGCTATTTCCAGCTTCTGGCCCGGATAGACACCGTGCGGCAGGACCGCAGGCATCGCAACCGGTCCGGGGCCTGAGGGTTTGGTCAAGGTCATGCTCGCACTTTCCAAATAAGGATGGTAGATGGAGCAACGGATTGTCATGGTGCCGCCGATTTTGCTGCAGCCGGCGCCGATGAGCTCTTGAATATCCAACATACAAACCCCTTTCAGGTTGACGACACCGCCCGCCCAAGACGGGTGGCGATGCACTTTGAAAGCATTGTCGGAAGAGACTCCCAAGACAGCATTGCCGTTCCAGACGACCATTTGTGCCAAAGTGTTTGTCAGCACCGGTGAGGCTGTGCTTACTTCGCGGGCCTCAAAAACGATTTTGTAGGTATGATTTGCCCCTGCAAACAGGTCGGAAGCCGGGATCGGATTACCCGCTTCATGAGCGGGAAGCGGATTCGTAAGGTCGAAAAATTCCGCCACCAGCTGGGACGTGTCAAGGCGCCCAAGCACACCTTTCGGAATGAACACACCGACACCTCCGTTCGAAGCGTCATTTTGCCGGGGCACTTTTATCCAGCCGTCGCTGTCCGCGTCGGCAGCAGGGTTGATGAGAACATCTACGCTCTCCCAGGGATAAGTCGGGCTGGGCGGCAATCCGGTGTCCTGCCGTTGCAATTTGCCGATACTGAACGCCGGAAACTTGGCCTTCAGGGTCGCCCAAGGGATCTCCGCGCCTGGCACATCGAATACCCGAAACCTGTATTCCACGCTGTTGCTGTTAGTGCCGCCCGGCAGGTCGCCCAACAGCTCGATAGTCTGGGTAAAGGCGTGTTGTCCGGGGATGGCAAAGCCGTCGGCGTCAAAGCCAGAAGCAAGCGAATAGTTGCCGACATGGTGAAACAGCGGCGTTACCTTGTTGGTTGGCGGAACATCTCCTGCCTTGACGCACAATTTCACGCAGGTGCAAAAGCCGACATTTTTCCTACCCGCCGCGTTGCCTTCGCTACGAGGCTCTTTCAACAAATAAACGGTGGGAGAAGTACCCGGCAAGCTCACGTGAAAATAGAGATCAGGGCCGGACGGATATTCGATGTTCAACCAGGGAATCAAGGTTTGGCGGAAAACGCTGCCCGGGAACTGGATGCGAAAGTAGCCCCCGCTGTCGGTCAGGTCCGAGCCTAATGCGTCGTCCTGGATCAGGTCGACGTCGAAAGCATCCACTTGTACGTTTTGAATGGGCTTTTTGGTGTCACAATCAATGACCCTGCCGCAAACGGTCCAGATATCGAACCAAGCAAGCACGGCACACCACCAGCGGACCGGCAATGCGTATTCCCATCCGAAGATTTGGTCGTTGCCGGACGCTCTCCAGACCGGCTGCACTGTGGTGAGATGGAACTGGAGGGTTCCTTTGGGACGCGGAGGCGCCGGAATCTTGGAAGGCGGCGTACCGCACTCGAAATCAATGTCGAATGCATCTCCGTGGTAGGTTGTGTCGTCCAATTGAAAAATGAAGTTCCCCTCTTGGTCGCTGGTGGTTTCTGCGATAAGGAAATCTTGCTTGCTTTCCAACTCTTTTTCGTCCACCCGATGAAACGTTTCTTTAGACGGAAGGACCGCTTTGACGGCCAAGTCGGTCGTCGAGGACAACCGATACAGTTTTACTTTGACGCCCGACAAATAGTCGTAGCATTCGTCGCAGAGATAACCCTTGAGGTTGCCTTTAAAAATGTGTGGCATGATATTAAGGTTTTTGAATGTTAAAAAAAGTAACTGGTTCCGCCGTGCGAGGGTGTTTTCACCCCGCACACTTCTGGGCAGAGGATGCGCGGGGTGAAAACACCCTCGCGCGGCGAAATAGGTTGGAAAATGCCCCCCTCAGTCTGTTTGTTAGCCAGAAGATCCACTACTGGCATTCTTTTTTCACCTTCCACCTCAAAGCAGCTTTCGCACCATCCATGTTGTTGATGATATAACAAGGAGTTTTGCCTACCTTGCCGTTAATAGAAACATCGCATACGAATCCTTTGGAACTGTGCAAATGGTTGTAATAGATAGGCTCATTGGTATTCATGTATCCTGTTGTCGGTTCCAGTCTGATGTTTTCGATGGCAGTGATAGAATCGGTTTTAATGACCCCCAGAACATGAGTGCTCCCTCCCACTCCCCCCGGCCCTTTATGGAAAACTGTAAACTTTTTGTAGTCTCCCGGAGCAGCCTGATAATCTGTCACAGGAATTAGCCCGAACTCGTAATTATTGTTCGCACCGACTCCGGGGAAGGGAAAGATATTGGGATTGGGAGCGCAGCCGTTGTTGGGATATGATTCGAAGTTGCCGGGTTGCCAAGAGGTGCGGAAAATGGT
>JANMME010000390.1:0-2095 GCA_031373015.1 Saprospiraceae bacterium | reverse complement strand
GTTTCAGTTTTGGAGCCAACCCGGAGGAGATTCCGACGCCCAACCCCACGGTCACACTGATGGTCATCCCCACCGTCACACCGACAGCGCTCCCGACACCGATCCCCTACGAGCAATTGATCCCGACCGGGTGGATTCAGTACCGTACTGCGTTGCTGGAAGTCTGGTACCCGCCTGCGTTCAAATTGTCGAAGAATCAAAACCGGCTCTCTGGGAATAGCCGTGAGACCCGCCAGCTATGGGGGGTAAAATAGAGAAAAAAAGAAGTGAAGCCGGGATAAAAAATGCCAAAAAGAGATGTGATTGTGCCATTGGATATACCAGACGTGCGAGTGTTGCGAACTGAGTTTGGCGAAAAGAATGAGTTGATCATTGTAGTGGAGAGCACGAAGGGTGGAGTGCGATGTCGTACGTGTGGGCAGTGGATCAACAAAGTACATGGACAAGATGAGTGGGTAACGATCCGACACTTGCCCGCATTTGGGCGAGCCAGTTATTTACGCTATCGTCCAAAGCGCTATCAATGCGGGAAATGCGCAGATCATCCGACCACGACAGAGAAATTGGATTGGCATGAGTCAAACAGCCCGCATAGTTTTACGTATGATGAGCATATTTTATTGCAGTTGGTAAATTCAACCATAGAAGATGTAAGTCAAAAGGAATCGATTTCGTATGACAGTGTGTTGGGAACGTTGGAGCGGCGAATTGAATCAACCGTAAATTGGTCGTGTTATACAGAACTGGACACATTGGGGCTGGATGAAATATCATTGAAAAGAGGACATCGCGATTATGTGACCTTGATTACCGTGCGAAAAGAAAATGGAGATATTCATATTTTGGGCGTCCTGCCCGGTCGTACAAAAGACGAAGTGATCGATTTTTTGCGATTGATACCCGAAAAACTGCGAAAAACGGTCAAAACAGTATGCTGCGATTTATGGGAAGGTTTTATCGAAGCCGTACATCAGGAAATTCCAGAAGCGCAAATTGTGGCGGATCGTTTTCATGTATCTCGGCATTATCGGGATGCCGCTGATGATATTCGGAAAAGTGAACTGCAGCGTTTGAAGAAGGAGTTGGCGATAGCTGACTACAAAAAACTCAAAGGGAGTTTATGGGCATATCGAAAAAACGCAAACGACTTAACGCCTGAAGAACGGCGTGTCTTGAATCTTTTTTTTCGACTTGCTCCGTTGGCAAAAAAAGCACACAAGTTGCGAGAACTTCTCACCGCCATTTTTGAGATGCCCATTACCAAAGCCCAAGCCCAAAAGAAAATTCGCGTATGGATCAAGAAAGCCAGGGTAAGTGGATTGGGTTGTTTTGATTCTTTTTTCAATATGCTTGAACATTGGTGGGACGAAATTACCAATTATTTTCTGCTTCGGCAAAACAGCGGATTTGTCGAAGGCTTTAATAACAAAGTTAAAGTACTCAAGCGAAGAGCCTATGGCTTATATAACCTGAAACACCTTTTTCAGCGAATTTACCTTGACCTGCAAGGCTATCGTTTGTTTGCTCTGCCTGCCACACCCATATATGGCTGAATCACGGCAACTCCCAGAGAGCCATTAAACTAACAAATCAGCAGGGGAAGCAAATGCCTATAAACACCAGCCTCAGGGACAACTGTAGAGGACTCTGCCTTTGCCTGCCGACGAACAAGAAGCCGTTATCAGGCGCCTGCTCCTGGACCTCCTCCAAGACGACCTGACTGATGAATCCATTTTGAATGAAATATGGATCACCACTATCGAACAGATATCGGATCTATTTCCGTCGGAGGACTACCTGTTACGACAAACCAGGGGATTTAATTCAACACTATCCCGCCTCCGGTGACGAAGAGCGTCTCCCCGCAATTTCGGCAGGTCAATTTTCCAGGCTCGTCCTGCCAATCCACATGATCGCACGCCCGGCAGTGTAACACCTGCAAAAGAGTTTTCCTCCTTGCGGAGTCGGAGGCTCCGTCCTTGACGGCGATGGCGCGGTCGAACAACTTCCACCACGTCGTGATTTGAACATGGCGCAATCCGTGACTCTCGAGCAGGGACGTGAAAAACTCCCTGCTCTTGACCTTTGCCCTGCG
>JANMME010000367.1:0-10226 GCA_031373015.1 Saprospiraceae bacterium | reverse complement strand
AATCGTTCCAATTTTGGGATGTCTTTCTTTTGGTAAAAACCTTCCATATAGCTGTCCAGCAGAATGATCCCAAGGGCTTCTCCCTTGTAAATCAGCGGGATGCAGGCCCAGGATCGGATGCTGTTGGTTTCTGAAATGTTTTTGTCCCAGTTTGGGTTGCTGTGGGTATCGGACAGAATAAAAGGCTTGCGTTTTTTGAGTATGGGGGCTATCAATTCATCTTCTATTATGGGGCGCAAGAGGTCTTTGTTCGGCAGTTTACTGGGATAGCCTTCATGGGCCAACAATTCTCTTGGTTCTGTTGGGCTTTTGATGTATTGAAAAGTGGCGCAGTCATACCGGATCACGCGCTTCAGCTCTTTTAGCACCCGATCTGCCATGTCTTTCATGTCGGCCTGCTTTGAAATTTGAATGCCCGTTTGGTAAATGGCATCCAACTCGTTGTACAACTGGCTGTTGTGGATGGCCAGAGCAGCCTGGCTGGCAAGAAGCACGAGGGCTTCCTGGTCGTTTTCATTGAACAATCTTTTTTTGTTGTCAAACACACCCAGTACGCCAATGACATCCTCTCCAATCTTTAAGGGGACTTCGATGACGGATGAAAACAAGTCCTTCAATTCCTCAATCCCATTTTTATAGTTTGCATAGTCGTTCACTATAAGCGGTTTTTGGGTTCTCGTGACCTCTCCCGCCATGCCCACGGTGTTGGGGATCTCTTTAAAGTTTTTCAGCCTTGCAGCAGGGATACCTCTAGATGCTACCAGCCGGAGGTCTTTGCGGCTTCCGTTTACCACCAGGTACACTTTTCCACCCTTTGCTCTCAGCAATTTTACTGCCTCTTCGACGGTTTTCCCCAAGCGTTTGTTTTCATCTTGGCCTGCTTGGATTTGTAGCGTGGAATGATGGATACCTTTCAATACTTCACCATGGTTGGCCAGAGAGACAAAAAGGCGGTTTCGGTGCATGATACTGGCCACCTGGTTGCAAAAAATATCGAGCACCTGCAATCTTTGCTCGCTAATATAGTGAGGCGCCCTGAAATTGATGTAGAGCACAGCCACCTCTTGAGGATTATCACTTTTGACCTTGTCCGCTGCGCGAAGGGATATGCCGATAAAGGATTGAATTTGCTCTCTTTTGATGAATTTGGATTCCCTGACAAATTTTGTGATGAGCTGGTGGACACTTTCCTCTGGGGCCATTTTTTGAGTATTATTTAGCCCGGTATGGATTTTGAGCGATTCCTTATCTATATCTTCCACGATTATGGCCGTATGCTCCCGTATCTGGGCAGCCAATCCGTCTATTCGAGGTTTTTCTGTCAAAACGAGGCCCTCCACCAATAAACGCCCTGCAGCGGCACATGAATTCCGGTCGTAGAAATCGTTGTTCGCCATATCGTACGGGTAGAGCACAGTCAAGTCGGCGGCGCTGATATTCAAGGCCATGTCAACCACCTTTTGGGCAAAGTCTTTCGTCTCGGGGAGTCCTATGCTCAAGTCCTGCCCAACCGCGGTCAATTTTTGCAATACGGTGATATGCTCCTGCTCCTGGAGGGCCAAAGTAGCCTGATCCGCAAAATGTCGAATCAAAAGCCCGTCATCTTTGTTAAAATTGTTTCTGACCGTGCTGGAGAGGCTGAGCGCGCCAAGGTGTTCCCCTTTTTTCCCGATCAGGGGCACTACTAAAAAAGAACGCCAGTTGAATTTTTTAATGGCTTCTTTATTGTAAAAAGGTGGATGGCCATCGTGTTCAAGCAAATCCTTGATGATGACATGTTCATTATTGTGGAGCGCTCCTGCAATTAAGGACTTTCCGTAAGCCGTCGGGACTTTGGAGTGCTCAACATATTCCTGGTATTCCAGGTCAAAATCCTCCTTCCTGCTGCTGCTAATAATCCGCATCCAATCATCCCCTTCATACTCCCGATCGCTCATCATCCAAAGGTTGACATCCGTCTCTGTCAGGTCATGCACGGCATCCACGATGTATTGTGCCAAGGATTTGAAATCGGTGATTTCTTGTGCCCTGCGGCTGATCTCACCGAGGTGTTTGATCAGTTTTGCCCGATCCATGCAAATCGCGGCAATGGCGGCTAAAGAGGTGGCCAGCTGGCTGTCGTCCTGTGTGAAAAAATCATGATGGATGCTTTTGAGCGTCAGCACGCCCAGTGTCCTTTCTCTACGCCGCAGCGGAACAGAGAGCACAGATCGGATGGGCAAATCGGGCGGGATGGAAATATACAGGTCGGGCGTGTAGCCGTCACTTTCCTTGGTGATGTCGGGCACGTTCAGCGATTCCCCAGTTTTGGCAACCCTGCCTGTTATGCCCCCCTTGTCTAAGGGACGTATTTTGTCGGCGCGTTCCTGGTCAAAACCGTTGCATTTGCCCAGTTTAAGCAACTTTTCATGGTTGTCATATTCATAGATCCAGCCACAATCAGCGCCTGTTACTTCGATAATTTTGGTAAGAATATTCTCAAAAATAAGTTCGTTGTGCAGGGTACCAGCCAAGTTTTGGTTGGTTTCGTGCATGATCCGCTGGTGCTGGGTCAGCGTTCCGGAGTGCATGGCATGCATGGCCTGGGTGGCATATTGGAGCAGCCAGCTGGAGTGCCGATTTTGTTGATCTATCCCGCCTTTGAACACATGAACCTCATCTTTTTTATAAAAGTCAATCCATCCGACCAGTCGTCCGGAATTCAACATTGGAATGGCCATCAAGGACACCCAGTTTCGGCGCTTCGCTTCTTCAGGTTTCGTATAGAACTGATTTGATTTGAGGTTTGTTACATCTGGAATAAAGATGGGGGCGCCCTTTTTCAGTTGTGTGATGCGCGGATACTCCATCTCTTTCATCTGGGTGTTGCGAACAAAATCACGGTCAATGTCTCCCGTCCAACCCTTGATCTTATAGGATTTCAACGCTTTGTCAAATTGAAATACCAAGCAAGTATCAAATTTGGTAATGGCCAACATGCCGTTCGTCAAACGCTTATACATTTCTTCCTGCCCGGCCAATTCTTTGAGCGTATCGTGCAGTTCGTTGTAATCCAAGGGCTTTTGCATCACCGCATAAGCCCCTTTGTTGTAGGAAGCAATACTTCCTTGCATGTCCATCCCGGAGTAGACGATTACGGGCAATTCTGGAAATGTAGTTCGCAGTTTGCGGATCAGTTTTTCGCCACCGCCTTCCATCACATAATCCATCAAAACGGCTGTTGGCAATGCCCTTACTTTCCCAAGTGCGCTCAAAAGTTCTTCTCCTGAACTTACACAATGCGCTATTACACTGCGGTTTTCCCAACGTTCTTTTGATAGCTCCAATATTTTTGGATCGTCGTCAGCGATATAGATGATGATTTGTTTTTCGTCCATTGGTGGTGGTGGTTATTGGTAAATAGGAAAGGATATGACAAAAGCACTTCCGGCATATCGAATGCTTTGTTGCAAAAGCAACCTGCCATGCATGGCTTCCGCTAAATTTTTGCTGATGAAAAGGCCGAGGCCGTGGCCTTCTGTCCGGCTTGAAATGCCTTCCCGGAATATCTTTTCGTGTTGATCAAAGGGTACTCCAGGCCCGGTATCCATCACGGCAATACGGCACATTTTACCGTCGGAACTAAGGCAGCTCTCTACCCATACCGCGCGGCAAACTTGGAGCGGTTCCGCATAGTCGCGTACTTCTGACACCGTCGTTAAACTTTTGTATTGTGCTGAAACGTGCTGAATGGCGTTGAGCACAACATTTAAGATGACCTGTTCGACATGCAAGGCGTTTGCCCAAATAGGGGGCAGGTTTTCATCTAAATTGCTCAAGATTTTTACATGGTTTTCAATTTGGGCAATGTGCTCCAGTTGGCGCAAAGCTTTTTGTACAATGGCATTGATGTTGATCTCTTCCATGCCTTCGTTCACGAAACGCACATAAGAGTTGGCCAGGTTTTTCAGGTCATCGGCAGTTGCTTCCAAACCTTCCAGTCTTTTCAATGCTACCTCTGGTTTGTTCTGGGAAAAGGCTTTTTTGGCCAATTCAAAATTTCCGTCCAAGGCCTCAAAATTATTTTTGAGTTCATGAATAAAGGTACCGAACAGCTGCCCCATGAAGTAACGTTCTTCATATTTTCGAAGAATTTTGAGCAACTCGGCACGCTCCAAGGCGACAGAGGCGTGGTTGGCCGTTGTGCGGATGCGCATAATGGTTTCCCAGTTAAAATCTTCGCCAGTATCCAGCACAAAAAGCCCGTGACGAACGGGGCTGTCAGACAAATGAACGGGGACACCATAACAACTGTGAAAACGGATGGGCCTGAAAAAATTCTTGTATCGGGAGGACTTCATTTCCCGGCTGATATGGTCTCCGTATAAGACCTCCTCGTCTTCAATCACGTCTCGAACCTGACTATAATATATTCCGTCAAGGCACTCCATAAAGTCCTGGTACTGATCCGGCGGATAACAGGCGACGATTGAAAGTTCTTTTCTCAGGCTGTCTAATTCAAGGATTACGGCATGTTCAATCAGAGATGAACGGGTGAGCAATGACAGCATATCCTCCAATACAGTTCTTAGGGGTGCTTTCGCTAAGGAATTCGCGCTCAACTGCTCCATGAAACTGTCTTGGTTGCGAGCAGTTGTTTTTACAAAACGATATATTAATCCTTCGTGCAACATACGGATAACTTCGGCAAGGGACTCGTCCATCGAAGCATCTGAACTTGGAATGCTTTTTTGAATAAATGGAAAAATTCTTTTGGCCGATTTTTCAAATTCCAATACCTCGGAGAAGCGAAACGGATCGCTGCTCGAAAAAATGATGTGCATTTGAGGGAATTGTTGCAGAATCTTTGCTGCAACGGTAGGGCCATACTCGTCGTGATCCAGGCCAATATCCAAAATGATCAGGTCAATATCTTGGACAATATCCAGCTGGGCCAGCCCTTTTTCACCAGTGTCAACCGCGATGATTTCAACCTGAAACGCCCGGGTTAATTGCTGGATGATCTGGTCCTGATCTTTGGGGTTGTCATCAATAATCAATACTTTTTTGATTTTTCCGAGTGGGCTGACTTGATACTCCCTACTGCTTGGAAGTATTACTTTAGGAATGCTTACATCAGTTTGATGGCTCAATGCATCCAAGCTTGGTTTAAATATCTGTTCCAGGCGTTCTTTCTGCAAGCTTGGAGTGGCATCCAGGCCTTGGAACCAGGCAGTCACGCTGAGCTCCATCTTTTTATTGTCAAAATCAAGGTCGGTAATGACCGAATAAAGTCGGTCGCCAATGCTTAGAAAATCGGAGGGGATTTGTTCGGGGAGGAGCGGCATCTCGTTGGCCCATAACACGGCTGTAAGGCCAGGTGCAAGCTCTATGTAGGCAGCATTTTTTCGCAAGTTCACCACCTCGCCGAGCACTTCATCGCCAATATGAAATTTCTTGTCAGCATCCTGCCAGGGATTGTGTAATTCTTTGACGCTCAAGTAAGCGTAGCCGGACTCAACCGAATCTCGCAACAGCACCGCCTTGATTACGGAACCCTCTACAAAGTCCGGTGCTTTCTGGTCACTCCCCCTTGCCCATCCCCATTCACGCTTTGGAATGATACCTTTCCTGCCATCGTTCAGTCTGACAATCAGCCAAGCTATTTTTTTGGCGAGAATGCGAACTTTGATGATTGGAAAACCTGCATAATTGATGTCTCTGTGGGTGTTTTCTGCCATGGTGTTTTTTGTTATTCCAAGGCAAAATTATGAAATAATTTATATTATAGCGGTAATTCAAAATGTTATCAAAGCATTGTTCAATAAGGCGGTATCTAATGCCTGTGGCTGCAATTCGATAGGGTGCCTGTAGGTTCACCCAAAGTTTATTCCTGCGATATGTCGCAAACGGCAGAAAAGAGAATCCCACAGGTTCTTGCTACTTTTGAGCCTGCCTATTCACCACAAATTTTGAACGAACCAACTTATGGCTACCACCACGAAAAAAGTAAGCACCGCTGCTACCACCACATCTGACTTATCTTACATACCCACCAACCGCATCGTCACCCTCGACGAATTCATCCTGCGCTCTGAAAAGGACTTTGATTATGCCACAGGCGAGCTCACCGGTCTGCTCCGAGACATCGGCGTGGCAGCCAAGATCATCAACCGGGAGGTAAATAAAGCCGGCCTCGTCAATATCCTCGGCGTGGCCGACGGCGGTGAGAACCAAAGCGGAGATACCCAGCAAAAACTCGATGTCTATGCCAACGAACGGCTCATCGAATGCCTCCAAAACTCAGGCGAGTGCTGCGCCATCGCCTCGGAAGAAAACGACGATATTATCCATGTGCCGCCAGTGGGCTCCAAGCAAAGCCATTACATCGTGATGTTCGACCCACTCGACGGTTCTTCAAATATTGATGTAAACATGTCGGTGGGCACCATTTTTGCCATCTACCGTCGTCAGAGCGACCCGAGCGGGCCCGCCACCAAGGAAGATTTTCTCCAGTCTGGCACCAAGCAAGTGGCTGCCGGGTACGTGCTTTATGGCACCTCCACGATGCTCGTCTACACCACCGGCCGCGGCGTCAATGGCTTCACCCTCGATCCCAGCATCGGCGAGTTTTGTCTCAGTCACCGCAACATGCGCATCCCGGAAAACAGCCAAACCTACTCCGTGAATCAAGGCTATTATTCCAAGTTCGACCTCGAAATGCGCCGATATATTGACCATTGTTCCGACCAGAACTACGGACTGCGCTATATTGGGAGTATGGTGAGCGATGTCCACCGCATCCTGATCCAAGGTGGGATATTCCTTTATCCGAGCACCCGTAAATACCCAAAAGGTAAACTTCGCCTGTTGTACGAATGCAACCCATTGGCCATGCTGATTGAACAGGCGGGTGGCAAGGCATTGAATACGCACCTGAAACGAATCCTCGATTTAGTCCCCAATGATCTTCATCAGCGCTGCACCATCGCCATCGGTTCTCCGATTATGGTGGATGAGTTGAAGAATTTCATAGAGAAGTATTCGGCGTTGCCGCTTTGAAAAATCTGTGTCTTATTCGTGTCCAATGCAAATCGGTATTTCCAATATGACGATCCGCCGAGCGTGGTGTTCCACTTTTAGCACAAACTGAATACTTTTGGCTTAAAAAGGGATGCCCAGCCGCCACTTCGGTGGTTAGCCAAGTTCAATGTACGAATCCGCGTAATTCGGCACAAGCTTCGTCCATAAAAATGAATGAATGGATTTGGACTGTCGAAATCACCCCGCCATCGAAACGCCAATCAAATGCCCCACCCCATACGTCACCGCCGCTGCGATCAATCCAAATGCCACCTGCCGCAAGCCTGAAAACCAGACCGACCGACCGGTGAAAAGCGAGGTGGCGCTGCCGATGCCAAACAAACCCAGCACACTCAGGCTCAGGCTGATATAGATGGCTTCAGCGCCATTGGTGAAAAAGAACGGCGCGACGGGAATAATGGCGCCAAAAGCAAACAAGAAGAAAGAAGTCAACGCTGCTTCCCATGCCGAGCCGCCCAGTTCGGCCTTGTCAATGCCCAGTTCTTCCAGTATCAGGGTATCCAGGGCTGTTTCTTTGTCGGCCATGATTTTATGCGCCATTTCCTGGGCTTTGGATTTTTCCATGCCCTTGGCTTGATAAATGAGCGCGAGTTCCTGCTCTTCATGCTCTGGCGAGGCTTCCAACTCTTCGGCTTCGAGCGCGATTTGCTTCATAAAAAGTTCTCTCGAACTCTGCACAGAAAGCCACTCACCCAGTGCCATTGAAATGGCACCCGCCAATAAACCTGCCAAGCCGGTCAGCAAGATCGTGTCATTGGCCGCGGCGGCACCCGCAACCCCCATCACAAGGCTCATGTTCGACACCAGACCGTCGTTGGCACCCAGCACCGCTGCCCGCAACGCATTGCCCCCAACGGACTTGTGCCTGCCTTCCATCTTGGACATAAACCCTCCGCTGACATTGGCGGTGGTTCTATGGGAGAGCGATTCCAATATTTTCAAGTGGTTGTGTTCAAAACCATTGGGTTTTTCGCCCTGCTGGAGCTTTTGCTCAATGGTGGAGCGGGCCATCATCCGCTCTACACTCGACAGGTTGGCAATGATAAAATCGTATCCAAAAACGCCGCCCAATTTGAACTGGAGTCTGGCCCTCCGACTGGGCGGGGGGGCCTGAAAATCGGGGTTCGTTTCCCGCATTTTCGCCAAAAAATGGTCAACGTGGCTTCTTTCAATGCCCGCCAATTCCCGAAGCACTTCGGCGGTAGAGGCATCTTCCTGAATACCTGCAAGGCTTTCGTAAAGGAAGGCGGTGTCTACTTCTAGTTGCAGCTGTTCTGATTTTTCTGACATGGTGCTTGTTTTATGGTAAAAATGTGACGGTTTTTAAACACATAAGGCATATAAGGTTGAATATCAGGCTTATGTGTCCTTTTGTGCCTTTTGTGTTTAAATATCTATGTGTTTAAATCTCAATCTCCACGATCTCATACAAATTAGGCACCACTGCCTCCCATCCAAACGTGTCTTTAATCTTCACTTTAAAAGTATCGGCGGCCTGTTTTTCGCCATGGACGACATATATGTGTTCAGGGGCGACCTTGATGTCGCTCATCCAATGCAGCAATTCCGCCTGATCGCCGTGCGCCGACAGGCCGTGCAGGACTTCTACATGAGATTTGACGGGGTAATATTTGCCGTGTATTTTCAACTCGTGTGTTCCTTCCAACAATTGCCGCCCACGGGTGCCTTCTCCTTGATAACCAACCAAAAGGACGGTGTGTTGCGGGTTTTCAATGTAATTTTGGAGATAACTCAGCACCCGCCCGCCCGTCACCATGCCGCTGCCGGCAATGATGATTTTGGGGTATTTAGTTTCGATCAAATGGAGCGTTTCCTGATAGTTTTCCACCACCTGAAACATCTCGCACATGGCGGTGTACTCCGCCGAAGGCAACTTGTGCCAGTCCTTGTGCTTTTCAAACACCCCCAACACGCGCGATCCCATGGGGCTGTCCATAATCATGGGCACATCCGGCAAGGCGCCAGCAACGCGCAATTGCCAGAGCAGGTACATCATCACCTGCGTACGCTCCACCGCAAAACTCGGGATGATGACAGAACCGCCCCTCGCAATGGTTTCGAGCACAATGGTTTTCAGGCGCTCCTTGGAGTCGTCCGTCGGGTGGAGGCGGTCGCCATAAGTGCTTTCCACAAACAGAATATCAGCTTCCGTTGGCTTTTTCGGGGGCAGCAGCAGCAGGTCGTCTTCTTGCCCCACATCGCCGCTGAACACGAATTTTTTGCCCAGCACATGCACTTCGATAAACGTGGAGCCGATGATGTGGCCATTGGTCTGGAATCGAGCCTGCACCTGGCCGCCCAGATCAACCCATTGGTTCAGATTGACCACGTTGAAATGAGTGAGCGTTGCTTCCACGTCCTTTTCTGTGTACAACGCTTTGGCGGGGTGGTGTTTTGAAAAACCCTCGGTATTGGCTTGTTCGGCTTCTTCTTCCTGCAATCGGGCACTGTCGCGGAGGATGATTTCTGCTATGTCGAGCGTGGGCGCGGTGCCGTAAATTTTTCCTTTGAATCCGTCCTTGATCAAGCGCGGAAGATACCCAACGTGGTCGAGGTGACCGTGGGTGAGTAACACAAAATCAATGGTGGGGACATCCACCGGGAGATGATCCCAGTTCATGAGGCGCAATTGTTTCAGGCCCTGAAAGAGACCACAATCCACGAGGAATTTTTTTTCGGGGGCTTCGAGGAGGTACTTGGAGCCGGTAACAGTGCCGGCGGCGCCGAGGAAGTGGATGAATATTTTGTCGTTCATGTTTTTAAATTGGGAATAATCCGCCCGTCCTCCATTTCAATGATCCGATGGGTGTTCTCGGCGAAACTTTGGTCGTGCGTCACGATGAGCAGGGTCTGCTTGAATTCCTCGCAAAGTTGCTTGAAGATATCGAAAACGATATCGCTGTTTTTTTTGTCCAGAGTGCCCGTAGGTTCGTCGCCCATGATGATGATGGGGTCGTTGATCAGGGCCCGGGCGATGGCTACGCGTTGTTTTTCGCCACCGGAAAGTTGGTTGGCTTTTTTCAGCGCAAGTGCTTCAATACCAAGGGTTTTGAGTCGCTCCATAGCTTGGTGCTCTACTTCGGCTTCGGAGTGTTTTTGGAGTTTCAACCCGGGCAGCATGA
>JANMME010000366.1:0-6369 GCA_031373015.1 Saprospiraceae bacterium | reverse complement strand
GTGTTCCATTTGCCACGTCAAAAAAGCTCCAAGGGGTTTATTTATTGACCACAAATGTCTTGGTTACGGCCCCTCTATCTATTTTCAATTGCAAAAAATAAATCCCCGCTGGCCAGTCTGAAACAGGTACTTGCCATTCGTTGCCAGCAAATGCAGGTTTTTCAGTTGAGAAACGGTGCTGCAATTGACCAAGCGCATTGAATATTTGGCCAGAAATTTCGACAGAAGCATTTGCCTCAACTTCAATGTTCAAAAAATCAGAAGCAGGATTTGGGAATAGTTGAACATCAACTTGTTGCGCCAAATAGTGTGTGGAAGAAAGCGTGCCTGCGCCAAAGGCACGGCGCGAATAGTCTTCAAATTCCCCGCCCGTGATGATGGGTGTTCCGGGGCTGTCGAGATTGTAAAGTTTGTAGTACCCGGCGCCAAAATCACAGCAAATGCCGTCGCCGTAGGCATCAGAAAAGTGGATGGAATAGCAACCACTGGCAGGAAGATTGAGCGTGTCCCGAATGAGCGCAAGGTTAGGGTAACTGCCAGGCCCAATAGGGGTGCCCAACGGAAACGCTCCCCCGCCATTAGGCCCAACATCCTGGTTGCCACCATGTTCGAGCACGCTGCCCAGCTCGTCGCGAACTTCCCAATAGGTCTCCTCTCCGTAGTTGTCGGTTCTGATTTTCAGCAGCACTTGCGTGGTGTTGAAATGCGGGGCGAGGGTAAAATTATCGTTGCGGACATTGTTCGAAAAATCGTCGTCGCCCGTGCCGTTGTTGATGTTTGTGATCGTGGTTTTCAGTATCCCGCTATTGCTAAGGCTTTGATTTGGAAATGAAATGAGGGCTTCGCCATAAGTTGGAAGGTAGCCGTTCCATTGAATGGTTTGTATGGGGGTATTGTTCCATTTCAACTCAATGCTGGCTGCCGTCAAGGGAGCACTACCGAGGTTGGTAAGGGCGAAATGCGGGCTCAGATTCTGTTCCCCGCAAAGTTCACGAAGCTCCGTCCCAGGGCTGTACTGAAAAATGCCGGCGTTGTTAGTGGCAAAGGCCACTGGACATTGGCGGGCTTTTTCCCAGAGGCCATTAGCATTGAGGGGATCCACCTCATAAATTTTTTTGTTGGGGCAAATGACAAATATGGAGGGGTAATAAGTGATTTGGAAATCATTGGCGATGGCCGCGTTGTCCAAAATCGGGTAGGGCGTACCCGTTACAAAATTGCCCGCTGAGCCGCCGTTACAACCACTGGTACCATAAAGACAGTTCAGGTTCGTATTGGGGTCGCCCTCCACCCAAAAGACCCGCAGTTTGTTGTCGCCTGCAGGGCCATGCGCCTGATAAAGATCCTTCAAAGCGTTGCTGGTGTGATAGACCCAGCACGGGGCGCACCAGGTCGCGCTGATTTCGATGACCACAATTTTGCCCGAATCGAGGATGTCGTAGAGGTGGTGCGTTTTCCCCGTAATGTCTTGCGCCGTGAAATCAGGCGCTACGGAGCCATAAGGCAACTGCGCCGAAAGGCGGATGGCGAAGGCAGCCAGCACAAAGGGAAACAACTGTTTTCTCCAGTTCATTTTGCTAAATTTGTCCGATTCGATACAAAACTGTAGCGACGAACAAAATTAGGTAGGGGCAAAGGGCTATTGGGTGTACCTTTGTTTAATTATTTCAATTATTTCACGAACCTGCTAATGCGAGACATTTCCGTTATGAAAAATCTGCTTTTTACCCTCCTTTTTGCCTTGGGCCTCTTTCAAATGGCCAAGCTCGGGGCACAATCAGCTTTCCACGTTTACCCGAACCCTAATGACACGATTACGACCCAGGACACCTATGATTCACCCGCCCACGGCGAAATCAAAAACGTTTCTAACAACACCATTTCTATGAAATGGGAACGTCATATCATCAGCCTGACGCCCAATATCGAGACGGCTGTTTGTGATCCTAACACTTGCTGGTTCCCCATCGTCAATAGTAAAACATTCGAATTAGAACCTGATTCCTTTGGCCAGATGACGGTTCATTTTTACAACAACGCTTATGATCCCCCTCCTGGCCAGGCTGGTTCGGGCATCGTGCACGTCAAACTCACCAATTTGGGCAACCTTGCCGATACCTTGACTGCGGTTTATACCTACAGCACCCTTTCCGGCACGAACGATCTGCCTGCGCCCAACGTCAAACTTTTCCCAAATCCAACCACCGGTTACTTCACCTTGACCCATGCTGAGGAAGTGGCTTTCATGCAACTTTATACCCTCGATGGGCGTGTGGTGGCACGTTTTGAGCATTCGCCTGACAACAGATATTCTATTGCAAACCAACCCGTTGGCAATTATGTCCTCTCTTTTGAAGACAAAAATGGCCAATTGTTTCAGGCCTTGGAAATTCATAAACGATAGGGCCTGAAAACAACTTTTTTGAAGCGTTCGGCCGCGCAGTCACTATGTTCGTGACTGCGCGGTTTTTTTGTTTTTGGTTTCCTGACATTCCCTGGGGTTAAGTCCGCGTTAATAGGCGCTGTCAAGCACGGGGTTTATACTTTTGTGTTCGTTTTTTACCGTTTACCCGTTTACCCGCCGTAGCCTTGGCGAAGGCGGGGTCTTACACGCTTCCAACCCGCTCAAAATACTCATCCCTCTATGAACCCACGTCGCATAAAATTCATCATCGGCCTAATGGCGCTGGCACTAGCTGGCATCATTTGCTTGCAGATCTATTGGATCGGCTGGAACATCCGACTGAACGAGGAGCAGTTTGACAAAAACGTGTACGCTGCGCTCAACCGCGTTGCAGGCAAGCTTCAATACTACGAACAAGTGTGGGAGCTGGAAGCCCTCAATGCTTCCCATCCACAAACCAATGGCAATATCCGTCGAGCGGCGCAAAACGGTTTTGCCAAACGAGCGACTGAGCAACATCTTTCGGATAGCCTTCCCAATCCAAGTGGCAATGGGCAAGGATTTGAAGACAACATGACGCTATGGGAGTCCATGAAAGTGAGCCAATTGGTAGATTCCAAACCCTTGGCCGAGCGCGTACCCCTTGATTTGTTGGCAAAATCTATTCAGGAAGAAATAGAAAGTCGGGGCATACGCTCGGCCTACCAGTACGGCGTCTATTCCAAAGCGCGGGGTAGCTATGTCATCGTGAACGACCACTTTGTGGTGGAAGACAATGGTCCGCAAATCGCGCAAGGCGGCGTGCCCACGCTTTTCAACTCGCCCTACAAAGTGGCGCTTTTCACGCAGGATATTGAATCCCCAGGCGATTTGTCACTTTATTTCCCCAACCGTACCCGTATCGTGCTGGGTTCGGCGCTCGGTATTCTCTCGCTCTCCATCGTCTTTACGGCCATTGTTTTGTTTTGTTTTTGGTACACCATTCAAGTGATTTACCGCCAGAAACAACTGTCAGAGATGAAAACGGATTTCATCAACAACATGACGCATGAGTTCAAAACGCCCATCGCGACCATCTCGCTCGCAGCCGACAGCATTGGAAGCCCGATGATCCTGAACAATCCCGACAAGATCAAACGCTTCATAGACATCATTCGACAGGAAAACCGCCGCATGAACAGCCAGGTGGAACGGGTGCTGCAAATGGCTTTGATTGACAAAAAAGACTTTGAATTAAAACTTGGCGACCTCAACCTGCACGAGGTGATCGAACAAGCCGTCGGCAATTTCAGCTTGCAAGTGGAACGGCGCGAAGGCGTCTTGCGGATGGATTTACAAGCCACAAACCCCGTGATCGAAGGTGATTCGACACACATTGCCAGTATAATTCACAACCTTTTGGACAACGCCAACAAGTACAGCCCAGAGAAACCGGACATCACCATCAGTACACGCACGGTGCCAATGGGCGTGGAAGTTACCGTGACCGACAAGGGTATGGGGATCAGCAAAGAGGTGCGAAAACACATCTTCGACAAATTCTACCGCGAACACACGGGCAATGTACACGACGTGAAAGGTTTTGGCCTCGGACTCAGTTATGTAAAAGCCATTATGACGGCGCACAAGGGGCTGGTGGATGTGCAAAGCGAACTGGGCAAGGGGAGTAGTTTTATGCTCACCTTTCCAGCGTAGTCGTCATTGGGTCATTAGGGTCATTAATGACGACAAATGACCTAATGACGATCAATGACGACAAATGACCCCAACGACGACAAATGACGATCAATGACTCATATCCAACTCTTCTCCCGGGAATTCGGCGCCGGCTCGCCCGTGCTGATCTTACACGGACTCTTTGGCTTCTCCGACAACTGGCAAACCATCGCCAAAGGTTTGGCCACTGAGCATCTGGTCGTGACCCCCGATCTGCGAAATCACGGCCGGTCGCCGCATGTGCCTACCCATTCTTACCCCGAAATGGCTGAGGATCTGCGCGTATTTATGGAAGAAAAATGGATGTTCCACGCGGCAGTCGTCGGGCACAGTATGGGAGGTAAAGTAGCCATGCAACTCGCGCTTACATACCCGGACATGGTCGAAAAATTGGTGGTGGTGGATATGGAACCGGGCCAAGCAGAGGACAATCATTCCGACATTATAGATGCCCTGCTTGGCTTGGATTTGTCAAAAATGACTCAACGAAGCGAAGCAGAAGCCTACCTCGCCAAACGCATCCCAGACTTTGGAACCCGACAGTTTTTACTAAAAAATATCACCAGAGAAGACAATGGCAGCTTCACTTGGAAAATGAACCTCCCTGTACTTTGGAAACACTACCAAGACATTTTAGCCGCTGTAACTGGAGAGCCCTTTGAAAAACCAACGCTTTTTGTGCGCGGCAGCCGTTCCAATTATGTGCAAGACAGCGAATGGGAGAAAACAAAACTCCTGTTCCCCAATGCCGAACTGGTCACCATTGAAGGCACCGGGCACTGGGTACATGCGGAAAAGCCAAAGGAGTTATTGGAGGTATTGAGGGAATTTTTGAAAGATTAAAAACCGCAAAATGTAAAACAGGAGAACCGCAAAATTTAAAACCAAGAAGCGTTTGATCTCGAAAAAGGGAGGGTTTTGGCCCTCTTCGGATCATGGTGTTTGATTTTAAATTTTGCGGTTCTCCTGTTTTACATTTTGCGGTTTTTTTATTTCAATTCAGCCTTTCCCAAATCCCCGCAATCCCCTGTCCACCACCTACACAGGCCGTTACCAAGCCGTATTTTTGATTGCTGCGGCGCATTTCGTTTAGAATTTGGATACTGAGTTTTGCGCCGGTACAACCGAGCGGGTGGCCAAGAGCAACGGCTCCGCCATTCACATTGACGATATTGGGATTTAATCCCGCTTCTTTGATAACAGCAAGCGCTTGGGCCGCAAAGGCTTCGTTGAGCTCAATGGCCTGAATGTCGTCGAGTTTCATGCCCGCTTGTTTGAGGGCTTTTGGAATGGCCGCACAGGGGCCTATACCCATATAGATAGGCTCAACACCCGCCACAGAGCAAGCGGCAAGCCGTGCAATCGGTTGTAAACCAAGTGATTTGACCATTTCTTCCGACATAACCAGCACGAACGCTGCGCCATCGGAAGTCTGGGAGGAATTACCCGCCGTCACTACACCACCTTGGGCAAATGCGGGCCGGAGTTTTGCAAGCCCCTCGGCAGTGGTGTCGCGCCGAACGCCCTCGTCAGTATCCACGGTGTTGACGCGCTCTTTGCGTTTATCGTTTTCGACCCAGACTTCAGGGACTTGTACGGGTACGATTTCATCTTTGAATTTGCCGGCATCAATCGCAGCAGCGGCTTTTTGGTGGCTGCGCACGCTGAATGCATCGGCTGATTCCCGGCTGATTTCCCATTTTTTTGAAACAGCTTCTGCTGTGAGGCCCATGCCCACGAGGTAATCGGGGGTGTCTTTTGCGATGTTGTAATTCGGGGCGAGTTTATAGCCCGTCATAGGAATGAGCGACATGCTTTCGGTGCCGCCGGCCACATAGATATGCCCCATCCCGGCACGAATTTTGGCCACCGCAATGCTGATGGTTTCCAGACCGGAAGCGCAGTAACGATTCACTGTCATTCCGGGCACTTCTTTGCCCAAAGCCCGGTTAGAGATAAGCCGGCCAATTTGCAGGCCTTGTTCACCTTCCGGGTTGGCGCAGCCCACAATGCAGTCGTCCACCAGTTTCGGGTCGAGCTGTGGCACGGTAGTGAGGAGGTGTTTTATCACGTCCACCGCGAGGTCGTCGGGGCGATAACCTTTGAAACCGCCTTTTCCGGCTTTGCCGATGGCGGAACGAAACCCTGCTACGATATATGCTTCTTGCATGTTGGAAGAATTTTTTAAACGCAACGCGTTCTTTTTAAAACACGAAGAGACTAAGGGACACTAAGTTTTTACTTTCGCG
>JANMME010000353.1:0-1530 GCA_031373015.1 Saprospiraceae bacterium | reverse complement strand
AAATTTACTACAGCCTATGAATATACCCAATTCCAGTGGCATGTTAAACCTTGGCAGTTCGTGGGTGGATTGAAGCGTAACCCTCGAAAGGTCGTGAATGGCGTATTTTGATTCGGCTATCAGTTGAACGATTTTGTCAATCCGGATTTGATTCGAGTCGCTGTATTACTTTGCACATCTCAGCACAAATCCACAACGACGAACTGTAAACAAAATAGCGTTAAAGATTGGGTTGTATTTTTCGTCAAATGGGCAGTTGATGAATACGTTGTTTTCATAGTTTTTTACAGTGGCCATACTACGCAGCTTTTAGACTTGCATATTTTTTTAAATTATACTGGATAATGGCCTCTTCTGCTTTGGAGGCGGTTTCTTTGCTTATGCTTGGATTGAATAAGACAATTGCTTTTTCTTTCGGAACCCCTTCAAAGGGCTTCCCATCCTTTTTGACTTCTATAAACTTGCCTGTTTCGGTATCCCGCTTGAGATAATTGCCCGTTGCTGGGTTGAATACCTGTGAAAAGCCCTTTAACACTGGTTTCCTGCTGCTTTTGCCTTTTGTTGCTGCCATGGTATTTAAATTTTTGAGCACTACAAAGATAGGGCATTTTAGAAGTCAAAACAAGTTTTTTTGGCCGATTATCCATGCTGCTTTTGCTCGCACAACCTCATGCGGCACCGTCTGCCCCGCAGCGGCTTGTGCCCGACCTAGCTCGATTTTTTCTTTCTCCGCCTCTGAGATCAAGTCCCACCAATCGCCACCTTCTTCGCGTAGTGCTGCGAATAGCGCGGCAATTTCTTTTAGAATCAGAGGGTCGTTGGTGTCGTTCACCATTCGGTGCAGGTCGTTTTTTAACTCAGTAGTTGCCATTTGAAACAATTTTCAACAAAAGTAAAAAAAGCAGACCAATTATTCAAATCTAAACTCCCACCTGAAACGTCCGCATACTCAAGCCCCCATACTCCACCGATTCATACACTGTCTTGATTTCCTCCTTGCCATCGGCCAGGCCAAGTGTATAAAGCATTGGAATATAGTGGTCTGTAGTTGGCACAGCCAGTTTACCTGCCGTTCCTACTTGCTCGTAATTAGCCAAGGCTGCGTAGTCGCCTGAAGCAATTTTCCCTCCCACCCAGGTATCAAATTCTGTGGCCCAATCGTAGGGGCTGGAATCGCTCATTTGGAGTTTTGGCATGCTCATGCGCAGGTTGTGCACGATGTTGCCGCTGCCGATGACTAGCACACCTTTTTCACGGAGTGAGCGCAACTGGGCTGCCAAGTCGAGGTGGTATTGCATGGGTTGGTAATAATCAATGCTCAATTGGAACACCGGAATGTCGGCTTCTGGGAACAGGTGTACGAGCACCGTCCAGGCGCCGTGGTCGAGGCCCCATTCGTTGGTTTCGTGCAGCAAGTGACTAAGCAGGGCTGTTTCTTTGGCTTTTTCTGGCGAGCCATGCGCGGGGTATTGCATATCGAACAATTCCTGCGGGAAGCCGCCAAAATCGTGGATGGTCTCTTGCTTTTCA
>JANMME010000297.1:0-17386 GCA_031373015.1 Saprospiraceae bacterium | reverse complement strand
ATGCTGTTATCCTGCAAATAACCCTCATAAATGTAGTTTTCTCCTTTGACTCCATTCTGACAGCTGTCGGCCTTTCCAACGATCTCGTTATTATGATTATCGCTGTGGTAGGTTCTGTTTTGATTATGATGATCTTCTCCGGGTCGGTCAGCAAATTTGTGAACGACCACCCCACCGTGCAAATGCTCGGGCTATCGTTCCTTATCCTTATTGGCGTTTCGTTGATTGCGGAAGCCGCACATTTGGGGCATTTCACAGAGGCTGCGGTACCAAAGGGCTATCTGTACTTTGCCATTTTCTTCTCGCTTTTTGTAGAAATGCTCAACATCAGGATGCGAAAGAAGCAAAAGCCTATTCAACTCCATGGCTATGGTGAGACGGCTAAAAAACGCGGCCTTTTGGACAATAATTTGCTTGACAACGAAGATCAGCAATAATATGGCCTAGATCAAGTTGCAAGGTTTATAACAAAGGGTGCAATGCTGAACTTGTTAATCGGCCCCTTGCAACTGTCTGATTTTCTATGAAAAAACTAGTCATTTTCCTCCTTACTGCGTTTGCGTTTAACGCTTGCCAAAATCAACCCACAACTGCCGTGCAAACGCCCGTGAATGCTCACACTCAAGCCGTGCCCGAACCAGAATGGGCCAGTAGTGCGGTATTGTACGAATGCAATGTGCGGCAATTCTCGCCCACAGGGAATTTTGCAGGGGTTCGGGCCGGACTGCCCCGGTTGCGCGATTTGGGGATTGATGTTTTGTGGATCATGCCCATTCACCCCATTGGCGTAGAGCGCAGGAAACTGAAGCCTGGCGATCTTGGCAGCCCATATTCCGTGCGCGACTATTTGGCCGTAAACCCTGATTTTGGCACAGAAGCGGATTTTAAGATCTTGGTGAACGAGGCACATGTGCTGGGGCTGAAAGTCATCCTCGACTGGGTGCCCAACCATACCTCCTGGGATTCGGAGTGGAAAAAATCGCACCCAGAATATTTCACAAAATACAAGGGAGATTTCACCGTGCCCATCAATGAACATGGCGAGCCAATCCCTGATTGGAGCGATGTATGCGATTTGGACTATGGTAATCCCGCCACCCGCCGTGCTATGATAGAAGCCATGCAGTATTGGCTAAAGACTTGCGATATTGATGGGTTTCGGGTGGATATGGCTGGGCTTGTACCGAATGATTTTTGGGCAGAAGCCCGACCCGCACTCGATTCTGTGAAGCAAGTGTTTATGCTAGGAGAATGGCAAGATGAGCCCGCCCATTTTCGCTCCTGCTTCAATGTCAATTATGGCTGGAAATGGAAGGATGTGACCAAGGACATTGCGGCAGGCAAACAAAATGCCAAATCACTCGATACACTTCTGCGGTTTTTAAACGGGTTTTACCCCGAAGGATATGCGCAACTTTATTTCACACAAAACCACGACGAAAATTCTTGGAACGGCACCGAGACGGAACTTTACGGCGAAGCCGCCGATGTCTTTAACATACTTGCCTTCACTTGGCAAGGAATACCCATGATTTACAACGGACAGGAAGACGGACTTTCACAGCGGTTGCCATTTTTTGAAAAAGCCCCAATCCGCTGGAAAAACTTTGAAAAAACACCGTTTTTCCAAAAACTATGCGATTTGAGGCACAACAACAGCGCACTTTGGTCGGGACGAAATGGTGGAAGCCTTGAAAAGATTGAGACCGACCACGACGATCAAGTATATGCATTTACCCGCGAAAAGAACGGAGACAGGCTGGTAGTCCTGATGAACCTTAGCAACAAACCTTGTGCCGTCACGCTGCACCCCAGCGATGTGGTGATTTCGGGCGTGTACCTCAATGTGTTCGTTGCAAGTACCGTGCAACTAACCAAGGATATGCAATTAAATTTGAAGCCTTGGGAATATCTGGTTTTGACGAATAAATAGACCTTGAACATTAGGCATTGAACATTGAACATTACACATTGGACTTTAGACATTTGTCCGCAAGGCAATGGCACCTAAAGCCCCAAAACAATGAAGATGGACTCAAACGGCGAACATGGCTATCATCACCGGCTCACGGCTGCCGGACTAATCATCACCCTGGGCATCATTTACGGTGACATCGGCACTTCGCCGTTGTATGTGATGAAGTCAATCGTTGGTGATGGCGTGATAAACCGAGAGACTATATTGGGGGCCGTCTCCCTCGTTTTTTGGACGCTCACCATCCAAACCTCTTTCAAATATATTGGCCTAGTACTCCGCGCCGACAATAAGGGCGAGGGGGGCATTTTTTCGCTCTACACGTTGGTGCGGCGGCGGCAGAAATGGCTCTTATTTCCGGCCATGATCGGTGGCTGCGCGGTGCTTTCAGAAGGCATGATCACGCCACCAATCACGGTTTCGGCGGCAATCGAGAGTTTGGCTTCAGTGCCCGCGTTGCAGAACATGCATCTTCCTACAATGCTGATCACTATTGGCATTATTACCTTGATTTTTGTTTTCCAACAGTTTGGCACAGTGGCGGTGGGCAGGTTTTTTGGCCCCGTCATGCTCCTATGGTTTTCGATGTTGGGAATACTGGGCGTTATTTCACTATCGCATGATTGGACAGTTTTACATGCATTGAACCCCGTTTTTGCGCTCAAAATATTGATACACCATCCGCACGCCCTCGTACTGATGGGTGCGGTTTTTTTGTGTACCACGGGAGCAGAGGCCCTGTATGCTGATTTGGGGCATTGCGGGAAGCAGAATATCCGCATCAGTTGGATATTTGTCAAATCTTGTCTGGTGTTAAACTACCTAGGCCAAGCCACCTGGTGTTTGCAATTTGAGGGAAAAAAGTTGCCGACATTTTTGTCGCTTGTAGGCGAAAATTTGGAGCCTCAACACGTCAACCCTTTTTACGGCGTGATGCCAGATTACTTCTTGCCGTTCGGCATTGCGATTGCCACTTTGGCCGCCATCATCGCCAGTCAGGCCATGATTTCCGGGTCGTTCACGCTGGTAAGCGAAGCCATCCGCTTGGATTTGCTGCCAAAATTGACCGTCATCTTCCCAACGCAGATGAAAGGTCAGCTGTATGTGCCAGCAGTGAATTCGCTCCTATGGGCAGGCTGCGTTTTTGTCACCTTTTATTTCAAGGAAAGCAAATACATGGAAGCTGCCTACGGCCTTTCCGTGACGCTGACCATGCTCATGTCAACGATTCTGCTTTCCAATTTTTTCGTGTTAAACCGTGTAAAGTCCGTTTACGTTTGGGCGTTCCTGATTTGGTACCTTTGTTTTGAAGGGGCATTTTTTGCCGCCAACTTGTTGAAATTCAAGGATGGCGGCTTTATAACAGTGCTCATCGCCTCCGTTCTGTTCTTCCTGATGTTCGTGTGGGTGCAAGCCAAAAGGATCAAAAACCGCTACATACAGAACGTCAAAATCAACGACTACATTGACCAACTCATCTTGCTGGGCAGCGACGATGACATTCCCAAGTGTGCCACCAACCTAGTGTTCCTCAGCAGCACCAAATCGCCCAAAAAAGTCGAGGAAAAAATCCTGTATTCCATCCTTCAAACCCAGCCCAAACGCGCCGACATCTACTGGTTCATTCACCTCGAAACTACGGACGAGCCCTACACCATGGAGTACAAGGTGAACATGATTGCCAGGAATGATGTGTACAAAGTGAACTTCCGGCTCGGTTTCCGGGTAGAGCAGCGCATGAACCTGTTTTTGAGGAAAGTAGTAGAAGACCTCCTTGAAAACGACGAACTCGTGGTTAGCTCCCGCTACCATATCGGCCATGGCGAAATTGCTACCGGCGATTTCAAATTTGTCATCATTCAAGAGTTCCTTTCACACGAAAACGACCTGCCCGTATTGGAGCAGGCCGTTATGCGCATTTATCTGGCTGTCAAGAGCATTACGGCCTCTCCCCAAAACTGGTTTGGGCTTGACAGTGATTCGGTGGAAATAGAACAAGTGCCGCTCGTACTACGCCGGGTAAAGGATATGGAGTTGAAACGGATTATGTAGGTGCTCCTTTTCAGCCACGAATTGCACGAATTACACTAAACCAAAAGAAGGCAATACCTGATTCGTGAAAATTTGTGTAATTCGTGGCTACCTAAATCAATACTTAATTTCCCTTCACAACCACATTAGTCACCGGGACTTTTCCGTGCATATTGGCCTGCAAAAAATAATTTCCTGCGGGCAGGCTTTTAATATCTAAAAGCTGCGTCCCTTCCCGCGCAGGAAGCGAGCGGAGCAATTTCCCATCTGCCGACATGAGCGAAAGCGTTGTGCCTTCTGCTTTCCCTGAAAGCAAAACATTCAGTACATCGCCGGTCGGATTAGGCCAAGTTTGCAAAGTGGGCACAGGGCTGGTTTTGTCTTGGGCAGCAAGCAGTTGTGACACGAGGTTTTTGAGCACTTCGATCTGAGCCTGTTGCTCTTGCACGGCCTTAACAAGGGGCACTACCAACTGGCTGTATGCCACGGAGTAATTGTCCGCTTCGCTTTCGGGCGAGTGAACGATATTCGACAAATCCACGCCTTGTTTGCGACACAGACTTTCCACGGCTTGGGCGACAAAACCCATTTCGCGCTTCTGTTCTTTTTTGGCCAAAACCGCATAATCCACGCTCGTTTCGCCCAAAAAATGAGAAAAATCGGTGTAATCAAAATTATAAGTCACGGGCTGCAAGCCCATCACAAAATCCAGACCCGGAGCATCTGATTTCAGGTTGCTTTTGAAGCGTCCATCAGAAACCGTGTAAGCCACCTGGCCTTCTATTACGGTAACGGCGGTATTGCCAAAGCGAATCTTATTGGAAGCGTTGACAGAAGCGCCGTTACCTAAAGCAGTGGAATTCGTAAGGCCGTTTGGCGAAGCATTTGCACTTCTGCCAAGAAATGTGCAATTCGTATGGCTTGCTCCGTTGCTGCCTGCACTACGCCCTAATGCAGCGTTGCTTGATCCTGTGGTATTTGCGTTTCCTGAAAAAATGCCGATATACGTATTCTCAGAACCCGTAGTATTCGCAGAACCTGTATTGTTGCCCATAAAAGTATTACTACCGCCGCTCGTATTTGCAAGACCAGCATTCACCCCCAAAAAACTATTAGATCCTCCACTTGTGTTCGCTGTGCCGGCTGCTGCCCCTAAAAAAGTGTTGGATTGGCCAATATTGGCTGCCCCTGATTTGTGCCCAACGAAAGTATTGTTAGAACTCGAAGTGTTTAGAGCACCGGCATTGAAACCAAGGAAGGTGTTTTTAGTGCCAAATACAATATTTGCATTGCCCGCCAAAGCGCCTATAAAAATGTTTTCGCCGCTGTTTGGAACATCAATCATGGGAAAGTTGGAGGGATTGTGACTGATAACCAATCGTTCCGTCCCGCCCGTACTCATCCTAATCTTGTCTTCGTTGGCAGTAGCTTCGGTTTGAACTTTGGTGTTCCCGTCGGTGTCCTGGATTTGCGTTTGTGAAAACACCTGAAATTGAATCAGGAGAAAAAAAGCAGGCAAGATAGCTTTGATCGTCATGGCAAAAAATGGTTGAAGTGAATGGTATGGTTGACTTGTTAATCCTTGGTGTACGGGGATTGAAAAACCTAACCATACCTTTAGAAAAAATAATGTGGGTGTCTCGTTTTGCTTTCATTGCAATAACGATACACCCACATTGGAGCCATTATTATCCTACTATGCAACCTACTACCATGTAATATTCTATGCCACAATTGATGCAAGCGCCATCCATGCTTCGAAGCAGGCAACCAAGAACTTTTAAGATGCGATTGCTACTTGAAATGCAATTGTTTACCTTGGTTCTACAGGCTGCACAGTTACTACCTGGCCCAAAAAGAGCATCAAGGCAAGCCTGACGGTTGGAGGCAAGGCTGTACGTCACCAATTTATTACCTTTCAGTTTTCCCAAATCTCCGTTTGCAAATTGCACGAAGTCAATGGTCTTGGTCACACCGGATTCCTTGTAGATGAATGAAATCTGCTCCACTTTTTCCTTTCCTATGGTGACGGTTTGAGACACCAGTTCAGTGGTAATAGACCTGCCGTTCCCAGAAACCGTAAACCGTTCGCCGGTCGCGCCAGCGTTAATTTTACCTTTTAGTTTATCTATCAGGTGGCTGCGCAAAAGGCCCGCATCATTTGAAATCAGTATTTGCTTAACCGAATTTGCCGAAAGTTTCGTAACGGTTTGACCATTAGCCAGGGAGGAAATTGCCATAAAAAAGGCAACAGTGAGCAGGGCCGCGCTGCGGCCAATTAATTTTGAAATCATTTTGAGAAAAATTTAAAGAGTGAAAATTGTGATGGCGAGTGTATTCGCCTAAAATGTTGCGTTGTTCAGCCCGGGAGCTTCAAGCCCAAGGAGCGGATAAAGTATTTTAACACCGCAGTCAGCAGCATGCTGCGCATACTTTTTTTAAAAACAGGCCGGCAACACGTCATATCGCCCACCGACCTGTATGGAGGGCAAAAACCCCCGCTTGCTATTCTAAACTATTGTGCGGCCTGCGGCTCTCCATAAATGAAGTTGTCCATTACCGACACATCTACGCTGGCACTTTCGTTCGGGCCAAGCGGCGTATTGCCATACTCAATCCTGACGCGATGGACTATTGCCTCCGGGAACAGCACTCCCAGGAAAACATGGCCATTGTTCAGCACCGGCGTGGCATAAGTCCCGAGCGATTTGTCATTGATGTCGAAGTATTCAAAGGCTGTGTTTTCCACCCTGTCCACATCCACATACACCGCCCCAAAGCCGCGAACTACGGCTTTGGTGGATGTTCCCGGAACATAAAAATAGATGTTGGCGATGTTGCTTCCTACGGGCGAGAACAGCCGCTCCGCACTGAAAGCTGGGAAAATCGCCGTGTACGTAGGGTTAATGTTGCCAAATGAAGTAGGTGTGTTCGTTGGGTTATTGCTGTCAGCACTTACCATTAGGCCTGTGCCGGGGGTGCTGATTACGATGCCGCGCGAGCGGGGCGCGGTAGGGCTGTTGAACAAATCGGGGATGAAATAATTGGGCGCACATTCTGCATCGGTGAGCCCGTCCCAGTTGATTTCGCGGAATCCTGTGACGCCCTGGGTGCCGGGCACACCGCCGTTGTCCGGGCCGAGCAATGCTTTGTACTCGTCAATTTTGGCTTGAATGTTTGTGCTTGCGGTGAGCACCGTGGGGTCTGGGGTGGTGGTTTTGTCTTTTTTGCAGTTGGTGGAAAGGAATGCAAGCAAGGGAAGTGCAAGCGCGATTTGCAAAGCGGTCGTCTTTTTCATATAATGTTGTTTGAAAGATGGATTCATGGAAGCGTCATTGCCTCTCTTTTTTCTTTGTGTGGCGGATCTGAAAAACCTAACCCCGCCTGCGCAAATTTTTTCGGCGCAAGCCATTACCTTCGACTTTTCATAACCAAGCCGACTTTTATGAGAGATCTAGTCATTCTGTTCTGGATTGCAATCCTCCCCTTCCACAACTTTGTTTTTTCCCAAGTACCATGCGATACAGCAAAGGCGAAAGCTGCGCTCGCCCGTTCTGCCGAATTTTTTGGCAAGGAAGAAACGGAACCTGCGCTAGATTCCGCCCTCCTCGCCCTGAAAATCCTTGGGCCATGCCGCCACGAAACCTCCCTCTTCCAATCATCTTGCATGCAAGCAGAAAAATGTTGCCGCACATTGGCAAACGAATGTATGCAAAAAGGGCTTTTCAACCGCAGCATTGACTATTCGGAGCGCGGAATAGCCCTTCACCAACAAATGTCAGCCCATGCTGCCATGGACTTGTCTGACACTTACATGAACCTTAGCCGAGCGCATGCCCTGAACGGAAACCAGCAATTGGCCATCGAAGCGGCTTTGAAGGGTTTGAAAGAACGGCAAAACGCAAACCCGAGCGATTTGGGGGTCCCTGCTTTTTACGAACAAATCGCCACCAACTACACGATGCTCGGCGATATCGCTTCCGCCCGTCAATACCTGAACGATTGGGAAAGTTTTCATCAGAAAATTGGGGACAAAGCCACACCAGAAAACAAGATCCGGTTGGCGATATCTTGGGCATCGCTGTACGAAAAGAAAAACGATTTGCCTTCAGCGGTCAAAACGCTGGAAGACACGCTCAATCAATACAGGGAACAGTTGAAAACCAGGCGAAGCCTGATGGTCGGCATTGCGGAATTCCATTTGTGCGAGCTTTATGCCAAAAAGCGCGACTTTAGAAAGGCCTTTGAATATGCCGACAAAAACATTGTCGCGCTCGAAACCCGCATCAAACAGCAAAAGGGCAGACTGTTTTCCAGATCGCATTATGGATGGTATCTCGCGCAATCGGCCCGCGCAGCGTGGAATATTTACCTCGAATCAAAAGACAGCTCTTGGTACAGGATTGCTGAGCAACGCTGTGCAGCAGGAGAAAATATCGTGTTCGAGATGCGCGACCGCGCTCCCGACGACGGTTTCCGAGATTGGGTCGCCAACAACGCAGGCAGCCTTGCGGAGGTCAGATATGGCTTGTATGCCCAGACAGGCAATCGTGACCATATTGAGCGTGCGTTCGCCACCTTCGAGGCATGCAAGATGTTCTCTGTACAACAATTCCTTCACGAAACTTACGCGCTCCAATGGGGGGGCTTGCCTGACTCGCTTTATGCACAAGAAACGCAGTTGCGCCAAGCTGTCAACGATCTCGAAATGAACTTTTTCATGGTGCGGATGCGCCCGAATGCCGACAGCTTGATTGCCGCCAACGATCAAAAACTTTTTGCCCTGCGCGACCAATACCGCGTTTTTCTGGCAGGGTTGGAGAAAAACCAGCCAGAATACTTTCGCTTGAAATACAGCCAACCCAAAGCCAGCATCCAACAAGTACAAAAGCAAACCCTTCGTTCAGGCCAATGCCTGCTCGATCTTTTCATTGAAAACGGCTTGGTATTCGCACTCCTCATAAGGCCCGATACGGTAGCATGTTTCTCTACGCCTTATGACAGCACCCAACTTGCTTCACTCGAAACGTTGGAGAACGAATCACGTCATTTTGCCAAATACCAAAACCTCCCGGAAAAGGAATATTTGTCGCACCTGCAATCTTATGCTGATGCCTCCTACCTTGCCTATCAAATGTTGATAGCGCCCTTGCGGCCCTTGCTCTTGGAAGAAGTGCTGCTGATTCCACGCGACGAACTTGCCAACCTTCCTTTTGGTGCACTGCTCACCCAACCAGAGGCCAACATGGGCAAACCTTTTCTTTGGCATTTCCTTGACAACGAACTAGTTATAAGCCAAACCTACGCTGTAGGCCTGTTTCAATTTGTTCAAAACCGCCCCGTCGCACAGAAACCTGCTGGTTCTGTGCTTGCATTGGCACCGTTTTATGAAGGTAAAATTTCCGAAGACCTTAAAATGCCTGTAGGCGATGTGGCCGCACTTACCCGTGCAGATATTTTCAAGCCCTTGCCTGGTAGCGGCACGGAGGCCCAGTCAATCGCACAATTGACCAATGGCCTTTCGCTCGTCGGGAGCAAGGCCACCAAAGCTAATTTCTTGAAAAATTGCCAAGGCTACAACATCCTCCATTTTGCCACCCACAGCGCAGCCAATGAAGTGCTTGGTGAATACTCTTTTGTGGCATTGCAGGCCGAAAATGCAGCCCAAAAGATTGATCTGCTCTATGCCCGAGACATTTACGGCCTCCGCCTTTCTGCCGATCTGGTGGTGCTTTCAGCTTGCGAGACGGCACAAGGTCAGTATCGAAAAGATGAAGGGATCGTCGGTCTCACCCGTGCGTTTACCTGCGCTGGCGCACGGAATGTGATCGCCTCGCTTTGGTCGGTCAACGACGCAAGTACCCAGCGTTTGATGGTCTTATTTTACAAAGAAACGGTAAAAGGAATGCCCTACAACCGGGCCTTGGCCAATGCCAAACGGGCACTCATCAAAGAAAACCGGCAGTTTGCCCACCCTTTCTACTGGGCAGGGTTTGTGCTGAATGGACGGTAAATTTTTAAACCGCAAAATGTAAAAGAGGAAAACAGGAAAATCTAAAACCAAACATCAAGATCCGAAAACGGGCAAAGTCTTCCCCTTTTCGAGATCAGACCCCTCTTAATTTTAAATTTTCCTGTTCTCCTGTTTTACATTTTGCGGTTTATTTCATTTAACAGCGCTTCTGCCTCCCTGTGGAAGGTATGCCCTTCGTCTTCCGCCATGTTCTTCAATTTCTTCAAAACCAATGATTTGTTTTGTTCCATATCTGGAAGGAGCGAAAGCACTTCATACCATTGCGCCGCTTCGCCATAGCGGATACTGCCCGTCAACTGGCCAAACAGTGCCGCCGCCTGTGCATACTTTTTTAAACCAAAAAGTGCGTGGCCGCGCAAATAAGTAGCGTCAGACTTATATCCATCCGGGACATTTTGCAGGGCATTGAGTGCCGCTGCATACTGGTGTACCGCAAGCGCACGGCGGGCATCGTTGAGCAAGTCTTGGCCGCCCCCTCCAGTCCCCCTGATCTCCGAAGCGAAGTCTGGGGCGCGATAGTTTGATTGAGCCAATGCAAGGTAGCGGTTGGCGGTTGGGGCAGGTTTTTGCGCTATGGGTTCCTGAATTGGTTTCGATTGCTGTTGTGCAGGAGATTGTTCTGGCGCGGGCAATCCTGCGGGCTGTACTTCTTTTGCAGGGGGAGAGGGCCCAGATTTTGGCCAAAACAGCCAAGCTGCCCCTCCAAGGATGAGCAGCAAAAGCAAAATGCCAAGCGGTGAAGCGTTGTTCCCTCCTCCTTTTGGCGAAGGGCCTTGATCGCGCCATTGCTTCATTTTGGCGCTGAGATCGGAGGCTACGAGTGATTCGCGGGCTTCGCGCTCGAGCCGTTCGTTTGAATTGTAAGGCATGATGTCATTGCAGCGGGGGATTAAATGTTTAGGAAATCTTTGATCTCATGGCTGTTTTCAATCAGTGCCTTAAGTTTTTTGCGGCATTCAGAACATTGGTTCATCGCTACCTGATCGGATGCATAAGCCATCTCGGCAGCGATTTCTTTCATAGAGTAACTCAACTGATAGAGGGTAAGCAATCGTTTGCACTTGTCGCCAAGCGAAGCAAGCATTTTTTGAAAAACGGCCTGTCGCTCTTGATCGTACATTTCGTCGTCCGTAAATACTGCCATTTCAAGCCGCTCCGCTTGATCCATCGCCACCATTCTCCCTTGTTTTCTTTGCCGATTGAGCCACTGCCATTTCGCAATACTGCAAAAAAAAGTCTTTAAAGTGGACTCTTCCCGATACTTGCCTTCGCGCAGCAGCCGGTCAAATGTGATAAAGGTGTCGTGGTACAAATCTTCCCCGTCGGCCTCTGACCCACCGTGCTGGGTAGCGTATTGGCGCACCCAGCGTTGCAAACCCTCGTTGCCAAACCACCATTGCAATGCCAGATCACGCCTTGCCCCGCCACCCTTGATGGCGCTGACAATGGCTTGGTCGGTCCACGGTGCTGTTTGGCTCATAATCGGCAATCTGTTCAGATTAAAATCCGTTTGAGCAAAAGTAGTTGAAAACAAGGCTTGCAATGTTTGACTCAAGTTTCCCTTTGGTGTCTTTAGTTTCCAAAACCTAACTTTTGCTTCATCAAACGCTCTGCTTTTTCTTTTAAGATTTCAATGTCTTGGGTGCCCAGTCCCGCTGTTGGGATGGGCTCATCCCAAACGATGCGCACCGTACCAGGGCGGAGACCCGCGCCTTTGGCGGTAATGTGGCTAATATTTACGATCGTTTGCACGGCCAGCGGCGCCCCGGTTTGAATCGCGATCCTGAAGGCCCCATCAAAGAACGGAGCAAGCGGCTGGTCGGTATCGTTCCGGCTCCCTTCCGGGTAGATAAAGATGCTCCAGCCTTCGGCCAATTGTTGCTTTAACGCTACTACGCTACGTGCACGGCTCATCGCGCTGCTCCGATCCACTACCAGGCACATTTTCTTGACGATAAATCCAAAAACCGGGATTTTCAGTAATTCCTGTTTTGCCAAAAAACGGAATACGCCGGGAAAAGCATGACCATTCACGATAAAATCGAGGGCAGAATTGTGGTTGCCCACTATGACATAGCTCTGCTTAGGGTCGAGATGCTCGCTGCCTTCCACTTTCAAACGAACGCCCACCAAGGTTAAAAACAAGGGGGTGAAAATGTGGTGCAGATAAAAGATGTTATTACGCAAAGCCCGTTTGCCACGCGTAATGGCCATGTTAATCCCAATAATGGGCATGCTTAGTGTCATCAGGATCAGAAAAAGCGCGGCGGCGTATATAGCCCAGATTTTTGCCATGGGGCAAAAGTAAGATTTAAGAGGGGATTAAACACATAAGGCACATAAGGACACATAAGAACCGTATCGCCCCCTTATGTGCCCTTATGTGCCTTATGTGTTAATCCCCTCTTATGTGTTTAATCCCCTCTTATGTGTTATTCGCCTTCTCTAATACCCCAAAAGCGTTTTATAATCATCCCAACGAGCATCCTCGTTTTTCATCTCCAGAAGTTCAAACAACTGCCCCTCGTACATGGCTTCCAGTTCCGGTGCTGTCCGGGCCGTGCGCAATTCGATCAGGCCTTTTTTGATTTGTGCCAAGCGCCAGGCGTAGGTCTTTGCCATCTTGTCAAAAATGGCGGCACACGCTGCAATATGATCTTCGCCGCCGCGCCCGGCCACAATGGCCTCCTGGAAAGCCGATGCGTTGCGAGCAACCATCTTGCCTTCATCCAGAATAAAATAAGCCGTGTGCGGCCATTGTTCCGGCGGTGGCAACAGGTGGGCATATAGCACCAATTGAAGGTCCTCACCGTTCTGTATCAATTCTTTGCGCCTTTTTACGCCGCTCCATTTCAAGTCAATGATGGCCTGCTCATCACCCCGCCGGAGCACCAGATCGGCTTTGCCGCGCACGGGCATTCCGACAAAACGGCCCTCCAGTTCCATCTCAGTATTTTCGACTTCCCAACCATTGTTTCGCAGCAGGGAGACCAGACTCCATGCGGCATTTTTTACCTTGTTGAGAAACGCCATCCGCTCTGGTTCTCGGCCATAAAGCAGCAGCGTCGCTCCTTCACGGGGCAACAAGGTGCTGGCTTCGTTTTCCACCCATTCGTTTAAGGCGCGACGGTCGAGGCCAGTGAGATTTTCCTTTAAAAGTTTTTCAAAAAAACGGTGTGCCAGGCTGCCCAGCAAGGTATTGTCGCCCGTGACACTGAGCAGGCTGGAGCGATAGAGCCGCAGTTTTTGTCTGAAAAACCAACGGTGCGGGTAGTAGAACAGACTGTCGAGATTGGTGGGCGTTTCGTATTCGCTTTCCGAGAGCAGGCCTGGATTGGAAAGTTGTATCTGCGGCCTCGGCCTGGCAGCGCTGCGGGTAGCAATACTTTCCTGAGCTGGCATTTTCAACCATTCGGCAAATCTTGCCCGGTCGTTTTCACGCTCCAGATGGAAGGAAAAATCCTTTGTTCCATCGCCGAAAATCGCCTCGATGTCGCTGAGCAAAAGCGGCGGGACAGCCTCTGCACCGTCCACCTGTTCGGGAATGACGAGCAAGAGGCTTCGGGAGCTTTGCAACACGGGGCGCATTTGCAGCAGTTGCTTGCGCTGGCTTTGTTGGCGGGACGTTTCAAGTTCAATTCCTTGGTTTTCAAGGAATTTCCGTTCCTCTTTCTGCCATTTATCCGGCGGTGGCGTGGCATTTTCAAATACACAATTCCACCAAACCAAGTCATCAACCGGCTCGGCAAATGCGCCGGGCTGGTGCGCGTAAGCAAAGCTGCCCACTTCGGCGGGCGCCAATTGCATGGGCGAGGGCTCGTAAATGGTGCGCACGATGCGTTCCAGTTCGAGGAAGCCGATGCGCTGTTCGGGCAGGGTTTCCAGGAGTTCGCGGATTCGCCGTGCCTGCTCTGCCAGCACCAGCAGGGAAGGGTTGTTGCTGCCCGATTCCTCGTAATAGATCAGTGCCCACTCGTGCAGATAGCCATACAACGCCACGGCATCGCGCTTGGGCGCTGTGCCGTCTGCGGGGTAGCGACGGCGGTCGAACCAAAAATCGTACTGATCCCGGGCTACGCCGGGCACTTCAGCGCGTTCCAGATAACTGAACACGGCTGCAAACCAGTTGTCGCTGAACAAACCCGGTTTTTCCGCCAGTACCCGGGCGATTTCAAGCGCCAGGCCGGACTCCAGGGGCTTGACCGGCAGGGTGACAAACTCCATGATCTTGAACACATCCACTGGTTCCCACATAAAGGCCGGAGCGAGTTTGAGCACTTGAAGTGAGGGCCGGGCGAGCGAGGCAGAAAGCACCCCCATGGGTGCAAAGCCTTCATTTACAAGGTTTTGCTCTAGCAAAAGGTTCATTTCAGGGATTAAAAACGTGGGCCGGTAATCGGGGTTTTCGCGGAGGGTTTGGGCTAAAAAGGTGGCTGCATCGGAATCGCGACGGGCGCGGAGAATGGCCAAATTTGTGCCTTCTTCCAAATTTGACAATTTTTTAAAAGTTGTCAAATTTTCACCTTTTTCGCCAGCATCCGTTCCATTTTGCAACTTACCCAATCGGGTACTTGGTGCTGTCCCACCCCGAATTTCAACTTCCTCGATTTCAATGTTTTGCTGCTGAAAAACAGCCAGAACCCGCTGTAAAACAGGTGATTGCAAATGCACTGGCTCATAGAGCAGGATTTTATCTAGGGCAATGCTTCGATTTTTTAGCAAGTCCAACACCTGCCCAAAACGATCCGCAAAACCAGCCGCTTGAACGCCCAATTCAGGGTCTTGAAGTTTCTTTTGAAAAAAAGTTTCCACCAATGCAAGATCGCGGAGACGGGGTGGCAACCCATCGGCCCCTGCAAAATCCCAACCTGCGAGCAGCAGTTCGTCGCGCCAGGCAAGTAAAGCTTCCGCCGTGGCAAAGCGGTCGGCGGCAAAGGAGGTTTCAAAAAATGGCGCAGTGGCTTGATCGGTTTCAGCGAGATGCTGGCCGAGCGCCTGCCGGTACAGTTCGATGCGCAGGTAAGCGGTGTTGTTTCGATAACCTTTCAACCCGAGTTGGCCTTCCAGCCAAAGCAGGAGTTTGGAAGGGCCGGCGTAGTACGCGCCCTCGCGCTGGGGTAAAGGCGGGGCGTGGACGAGGGAATCGAAGTCGTGGGAGAGGTGGAGGATCATTTTGGGGGCAAACTTAAGAAACGATACATGTTGCGCACCGTATTATTTTCCCGCCCATTGACAGCTCAGAACCTGACCTTGACAACCTTCTCTTTTATGTCCCTAATAATTAGGACATATAATCCATCTGGCAAAAAAGATATATCTATCACATCTTCATTGATTTCAAAACCCTCCATTCTTTTTCCCAATACGTCAACTATATGGAGATTCTTTTCCTCTTTTAACTTGGTTAAATCCATCCCGGACACCGTTAGTTTTCCAAATGTTGGGTTCGGATAAATATTGAATTCGATAACATTTGTTGTGTCCTTTTCTATTTTGCCGCATTCCTCGCCAATCGCATCTTCCATGTTAATGGTTGAAATATCATAAACCTGGGCGTATCCTGCTGAATATAAGGATGTCGTTGCTATCGTATTGCCATCCTTGGAAATTCCAATTGCATAACCTGTACTAGCGAATGCTCGTTTGGATTTTATGGATTTGCCAATCCGCTGCCAAGTACCATTTACAAAATCAAAAATTCTGACGGGACAATGCTCGTTCGAGGGCGAAGAAACGGCCACCCTGTTCCCATCTGCTGACAGACTTACTTTCCATCCAAAGCCTTCATTTGTATAACCATCAATATCTTGTCCCATCGCTTTCCAGGCCCCCGATGCAAATTCATACATGGCGATGTAACATGGTCTTTCATCGAAATACAAACTTCCATGCCCTCCAATGGCCAGTTTCAATCCATCTGCTGAAAGGGAAACAGACCCTCCAAAAGAATATCCACCCCCTTTTCCTTTTATTTCTTCCCCTAGTTGAGCCCATTCTTGCCCACTGAGCCTGAAAACCCGAACATGACCTGCATTGTCACCACCATTGTCGTTGCTGAGCGAGCCAACTGCTAATATATTTCCATCGGCGGACAGAGATATACTCCATCCAGATTGGTCTTTTTCATTTTCACCGATCACATCGTTTCCAAGTTGCAGCCATGCCCCATCTTTAAATTGATATATCCTGACAACTCCAGTAAACACAGTAACTTGAGGAAAATGACTGGCGCCAATGGCTATTATGTTCCCATCAAATGATATCGCAACGTCATTGACGTCCGTAGAACCTTGTCCGCCGTTGATGTCCTGCCCCATTTGCACCCAATCATTATCTTTAATTTCATAAACCCTTATTGACGGGGAGGAATATGAACCCACCGCCAAGCGCTTCCCGTCGCCTGAAACCGCAACCGAATGACCGAACCAATCATGCTTTTCCTTGCCTTTGATATTCATTCCTAAATGTTGCCAATTTCCGTTTTCAAATTCATACACACTGACCTGACCAGCATGGTAAGCAGACTCTGAATTTCTTGGGGCGCCAACAGCAACTATTTTTCCATCGGCGGACATACTGACCGAAGTGCCGAATTCGTCGCCTTCAAATGCACCATCTATATCATTTCCTAACTGGATTTGGGCTTGACAGAAGAGTCCAAATCCTATGATAGTGATTGTTAATCTGATTTTGATTTTGGTTAGCATAGACGTTTTATTTGAATTCTTTTCACTTTAATCTATCGAATCCCGAATCCAAAAATCGCAACAAAATTCCATTTTCCAAACTTTTCAGAAAAATCAGCAATTTTTTACCCTTCCAAGCCCCATCTCCCCGTCCACCCCCTACTTTTGCCCCTCTTTTCAAAAAAAATATTCCATCCATGGACTCGAACGAAGTGGTGAAAACCAGCGATATAACCCTAAGAGTGGGCCTGAACGCAGAACAAGTGCCCGTGCGCATCGAATGGGGCGCGAGCGACCGCAACGGCGGCGCGCTCGAAGAATGCAAGGCCATGGCCGTTGCTCTTTTTGACAAGGAACACCGCGACACGCTGCGCATTGACCTCTGGACCAAAGAAATGCAGGTGCTGGAAATGGACCGCTTTTTTTACCAAATACTGCGCTCGCTCAGCCAAACTTACCTCAAGGCCACCCAAAACAAGGAACTGGCGGAGGATGTGGCGAAATTTGCACACTACTTTGGGCAGCAGACGGAGATTGTGCCGAAGGAGTAGGGCGAAATTCATTTCGCCTCAAGTTCGCGAAATTTATTTCACCAAACCGAGGCGAAATAAATTTCGCCCTACTGCGTCAACAGCGCATGGCAAATCCAATTGGCGATGG
>JANMME010000192.1:0-4419 GCA_031373015.1 Saprospiraceae bacterium | reverse complement strand
TGTGGAGCGTGTATGCGGGAGAGACCTTTGTAGTGTGAAATAGATGGGCTAAGACAAAGCAAACTGACACCAAATAATTGTAAATAAAATTTCAAGACCATGCCAAGACAAAAATTATCCACAGAAACAGATCGTTGCGGGAGTGATGTACTCAGAGTACAATCTGTAAACGGTTTAGTTGAGATTCGTAAAGGACAAAGCCGAGAAATCTTTATTCCGAATAGAAGATTTGTGTGGTTTTGCGACAGATCCAAGGAGTTTACAACAGCTCCGCGGGGGACTAACTTTATTATTGCCCGCCGAGCTTCGACAGGACGTGAAATCACCTGGGAATGTTTTAAAGATTTTCCGGACCCCGGCAGAGTTATTTTGCTTAATAATTCGCCTTTCCCCAATATACGAAATTTTGATCAGGAAGGAATTAAGATCAGATTTAAGTCATTTAAAAGGGACGCTTTTTTTTATAGAGAGATTGGTGGAACCGCCAATTTTGAGAGCAATCATGTTGCCGATCTGTTAGTTATTCAGAATACCTATCTATATGAGGGTTTTCCTAATGAAACTAAGGTTAGCTCCTTCTCTTTTACTAAAGGAGAGGCCTTGCGAGAATTTGGAGCATTCGCGAGGGGTACGAAATTCCCCGTATCGGTAATTACCGAAATTACCATTATTGTCAATAACATCAAAATCGTAGCTATTACTCAGGTTTAAATAAGCAATTGGACAAGGTTAATAACCGACTCGTACTTAAATGACGGCAACTAAATTTTATTACCCTTTTCTATTCGCAGAGACGGGCACTTTCCGGCTTTCTTTTGCGAGTGGTTTTTTTTCTAAAAAATATAATTTGTAAACCATGCTAAACAACATCAAAGATTTCGGCGCCATCGGCGACGGAGTCACCGACGACCGCGCGTATATTCAGAATGCGATCAACGACGCGGTCAGCAACAACAAAGGCGGTATCCTGATTCCTTCAGGCACCTATAGGGTATCCAAATCTCCCATTCCGGGTGTGCGATGTTCCATTGATCTTAATGGTGTACAAGATTTCATGATAATGGGCGAGGGACCAAAATCCGTTGTGAAATTAGTAGACACCACCAGCGCAACAGGCGACTGGCATGTTTTCATCCTGCGAAATAAATGCCAACGGATGGTTATTAAAGACCTCGTTATTGATGGGAACCGCACCGGATTAACAGATCCTGATGAGCAGTCTCACGGTATTGAGGTGGAGCCTGGAACCGAAGACCTCGTGGTGGAGCGCTGCACCCTGCGCGAGTGTTTTGGCGACGGGATGCGCTTGTTGGGAAAGGACGGGCCAGAGCAAAACGTCAAAAGGCTGCGCATCGAGAATTGCCTTTTCCAGACAAACAAGCGCTCCGGGCTGGCCATTCAGCGTGCGATAGAGCAGATAATTATAGCAAATTGCATATTCGATGCGACGGTGACCGACCAGTCAATTGATTTCGAACCGACCGGCACCGACGGCCCGACAGACCTGATTATCCAAGGTTGCCTGATCAACCATACGAACGGCACCGCTGCGGTGACCTTGAGCGGTATTGGAAGCCGCCACCCATTGCTGCGTTGCAAGTTCAGCGACAACATTGTGCTTGGAGGCCAGATTTTTTGTACGGATGTTACCCAACTGGCGATCCAAAACAACATCATTGTATCGCCGAAAAGAAGCGCCATCGCAGTGAACCGCGGCGGTGAGGAATGCCTTATCACAGGCAATATGATCGTCCATGAACAGCCCGACGGGGGAGCTGCCATCTCCCTGACCGAAGCCAACCAGCGCCAGGTTACGCGGGCCTTGATTGCGCACAACCTTTGCCTCACCCGTTCCGGCACCGGCATTCTGTGCCGGTCGAGCGACGACGTGGCGGTTGAAAACAATATGATTGTCGCCACAGGCCCTTGCGATGAGGGCATTTTCGTACATTCGGAAAATTCCAGCATGGACAACATTTCATTGCGCGACAACGACATCCTTGTGAAAGATGAAGGGACCTGGGTTACTGGCATCCGGCTTTCCTCGGGTTCCGCCAAGCCCATTCATCACATTTCGGTGGTAGGAAATGCTGTCAGCGGGGCAAAGAAAGGCGTGGCATTTGAAAATCGCGGGTTCGCGCAAACCCCTATTTGCGCCCTCAACCGTATTTCCGAAAACGTACCTGAGCCGCTCAGCGGCCTCGACAACCTTCCTTTCGGCAGTTTAATCACCGGCGGCGCCTTGAGTCGGGGTGGTTCGACTCCAAACTCCGGTGCCGGACGATTCCTCACCGGATTAGGCGATCCGAACAAAAAAGTCCCGGGTAATGTCGGCGACCTTTTCCAGCGGCTCGACGGCACACCCGGAGCGACCTTCTTTGTCAAGGAAACGGGGAGCAATACAAAGAGCGGGTGGGTGGCGAAGTAGGCTATCAGAACTCACCAGAGTTTCGCAGTCGTGAGTCACTCCGAATTTTGTAACAATATAAAATTCGGGGCGACTCATGGCCACTTTCGTGGGTGGCCATGCCCCCTGCGCGAATGGCCTTGGTGCTAATTTCACCGAAATTGCGAAATATTTTTGGAAAACAGTCAAGATATCGCTGGATAGTTTGAATATTTAATGATTTTTCAAAAATATATATGGCAAAAGGATTGGTTGATTCGAATCGGCCTCCTACATTTGGCGCTTTGTCAATGGCTGGACGCGACCTTAGTCGCCTGCATGACGATAAAAAATCTAACAAACAATTATTGATATGAAAAATGAAACGCCTGCTCAAAATGTGATTGACCCACATAATGCCGCTTACAACCCTATGGACGAAATCTTTCGGATGATCATGGGAGATTTTCCTTCTGTTTCGAATTCATGGCCAGGCAATTATGGTGAACCAAACAAGGAAAACGTAGAGATAGCGCAACAAAGAAAATATGAAGAATATTTTAAAGGCTTAGGTTTGAAGGAACATGCAGGCATGAAAATTTATGAGATAGGCCCGGGTTGGGGGCCTTTTTCTAATTATTGTTTGGAAAGAGGCGTTGAGGTAGTCTCAGTATGCCCGGCAGAGTCGCAATATGAATATTTAAAGAAATCCGGCCATAATGTTCATCAAGCTATTTGGCAAGAATTTACCCCTGAAGGCGGCCCTTTTGATGCCATAGTAGTAATGGGTTCCCCTGAACATTTTGTTTCTCCTAAAGACTATTTAACGGGAAATCAGGACAATGTTTATAGAACATTCTTTGATTATTCATACAACTTATTAAAACCGAAAGGCCGGATCGGCGGCCAGTTTATGACCTTTAACGGCAGAGATGTTGATTTTTCTAAATTTCAGGTCAAAGAAGAAGGCAAAGATGATGAAGGCAAAATGTATTACCATCTTGGATTATTGACTTACCGTTACCCGGACGCTTGGTTGCCACGAAATTTTGAACATTTTTTTTCTTGTGCAAGGGAAGGGCAATATAAAAAAATAAATGTTGTAGATGGTAGAGTACATTATATATGGACCATGAAGTGTTGGGCAAATCAATTCTACAAAATCACGCCGTTAAGTAAATGGTTCAAGGTTGGGATATTAATGATAAAAGGTGTTTTCAATCCAGATTTTGGTTACTGGCTTAAAGCATTTTGGAGCAACTCCAATAGAATGTGCTTTGAGAAAGGCTGGATGGGGCACGAGTTTTTCTTTATAGAAAAAAATGAATAAAATCCATACCGCCCAAGAGATATTCAACCAATACGCAAGCGATTATCAAAACAAATACATGGACGTGGGCTTGTACCATGAATCCTTCGATTTGTTTTGCAGCAGTATCCCAACCGAGTATGCCGATATTTTAGAAATTGCTTGTGGGCCGGGCAATATCACGCAATATTTATTGAATAACAGACCCGATTTTAAAATCCTTGGCATTGATATAGCCGAGAGTATGATTGAACTCGCTAAAATCAACAATCCTGCCGCTCAATTTAAATTAATGGATTGCAGGGATATTGGTATGCTTGACCAAAAATATGATGCAATTATGTGCGGCTTTTGTTTGCCGTACCTTTCTAAAGAAGAATCTATAAAGTTGATAAAGGATACCGCTATTTTATTAAAACCTAATGGCGTGTTTTATTTGAGTACCATGGAGGATGACTATAGTAAATCTGGCATACAGACCAACAGCGGCGGCGATCAATTGTATATGTATTTTCATCAGGCGGATTATTTGAGCAGGGCACTCGAAGAAAATGGTTTTGAAATTATTGAACTAAAGCGTCAGGATTTTCCAACTAAAGATGGAACAAAGACGACGGATTTGTTGATAATTGCAATAAGGCACGAGGGGTAAGGCACTTTTTTCCTTTTCATTACTAATAATCTCAGGCGCGTGTGTCATCCTGAGCGCAGCGAAGGATCTGCA
>JANMME010000158.1:0-11862 GCA_031373015.1 Saprospiraceae bacterium | reverse complement strand
CAAATCTCCTTCTGAAATCAATCGGATAGAATAAATACAATCTTCCCAATCTGCGTAAGGAATCCGGTTATCGGAATTGCCAAGTGGGTGGCGAAACTCCCGGCCATGGCAATAATCACGAATTTCCAAATGGGCCTGCTGAATACGGGGCGCGAGATTGAGTACCAATTCCTTGCCTTTTGGGTCCAGACGGAATTTGATCAATTCATCTGAAATGCCCCCATGCGCGTGCCCCGGCATGTGGCCAAAAAGCCAACGAAGCGCATGCTCAAATTCGCGTCCCCAAAACCATTCAGAATGTACCCCGTCGGAGTGCAGGTCATAATGCAGGTGATGCTCTTCATGGCCGGCCTCCAGGAGCGTTTCGTACAAATCGAGCAGATCGCTCACCATATCCCGGCTTTCCTGCTGCCCAGCCATCAAAAGAATTTTGACGGGAAGATCCGGCTTCCTTTTTTTTGCCGAATGGAGCACCTTTTTTTTTGAAAACCAAAGCGAAGGTGAGAATACCCCCGCAAGACCAAATACTTCCGGCCTTTCAATCGCTGCGAACAGGGCCAACAGTCCGCCCATGCTGCTCCCCATTATTCCAGTTTGCTCGCGCCCAGCCAGCGTACGCAGGTTTTCGTCCACAAAAGGTTTAAGCGTGTCACATACAAAGTTCAGGAATTTGTGGCCTTCTCCGCCACCATGTTCTGGGTTGTACCAAGCGGAATATTCGTTGATGCGATGCTCCCCCCCATTTTCAATCCCGATAAGGATAGGCGATTGGTATCGAAGGGAGGGGTGTTTGGCGGAAGGGGATCGGAGAAACAAGCGGTTCATGGCCTTGTCAATATCCCAGGAGCCAAAAAGGGACTCAGGGTTATCAAACAGATTCTGGCCATCCTGCATATAGACCACAGGGTATCGTTTTTGTGGGTTCGACCAGTAATCGGGCGGCAAACAGGCCCAAATACGGCGACGTCTGCCGAGTTGCGGAATCAAAAAATCCGGGTGCAAGAGCAACACATTTCCCTTGCTTGCGCCAGCGTGGGCATCCGTCCAGGATTCAACCTGCAACCAGAGGTTGTTTTCAAAGGAACCCATTTGATATATACGGTTTGGTCGCTCCCGACCTTCTTCATCGCCTTCTGCCAATGACCAATGGCCGCGGGTAATTTTGTACTCCAGCCTGTCCAAATCGGTTTGAAACGCCAATTGATACGAGCCGTCGCTGTTCGCATGAAAACGGTAGGCAGCGTCGTCCGGTTGCCACTGGTTGAAATTCCCGGCCAGATAAAAAATTGCAGGGCACGGGGTCGCGATGGGCAAAGACTGGAGTTGGATATTGATTGTTTTCATAGCGCACAAATTAGTTGCACATAGACCCCGGATTCAGCGTGGCCTTGTTAATTCTTTTGAGTGTGTTCAGGTCGGCGTACAACACCCACCAATCGGATTGCTGCTCCAGTCGCCCGCAAAGTGCAACACCATCGCCTACGAAATCGAGGATTCGGTCGTTGATCGGATTGCCTTCTGGGTCCGCAAGGAGGTAGTATTCGGTGTCGCCATTGGCATTGGCCACCTTCAATACGGGTGGCAGTCCCCCACTGATACAGCGTACGGCACAGTCGCGGTGTGGCTTTCCCTGACCAGGGTTCATTACGCCGAGCAGGCACTTGGGGTCGGTTATTTCGCCGCGCAAAGAGACGGTTGGAGCCGTGATGATGGACGCCTGACTGGAACTCGCCGCTGTAATGCCTGGCGCTGATTGACCAGAAACGGGGCTTATGTTTTCTACCTGCAAAGCGGTTTTCCCATCGTTATAGATCAGAAACCCGGACACTTTTAGGGTCTGCCCATTTACCAATTGGTTTGGGTCAGCCACGAAACCAAACTTCCCGGACGCGACCAACAGAATTTTTTGAAAAACGGTATTGCCGGACTGGTCTTTGCCGTTTGCCACATTCAGAAAAGGAAAAGGTTTGCGTGTAAACACCCCCTCTAACTCGGTCATTTTGCCATACTCAAAAGTCCCGCTGGAGAAACCTTTTTGGTAATAAACAATCGCAATGGCAATTAAGGGGACCAACAAACCTAGCCCGATAATAAAGCCACGGACGACCCTCGCAAACGAAGCCGGCGCAGTAGCCTGCCAGCCTATGTAAAATTCAGAATCTTGTTCCATAATCCAATTGAGCAATAACTTAATGACGAATGACCCAATGACCCAATGACGAATGACCTAATGACCAATAACCGCCGGCGGCCTTGCCGTTCCTTCCGGATAAGGGGCAGGATTTACATAAACACGGCTGCCCTCCAACTTCACGTCGTAGGTGCAAACTTTTTCGGTAAAAGGCGCCGGCGACTGACCGTTCTCCGGCAGATATTGATATCCATGCCAGGGACAAGTTATGCAGCCATCAATGATCTTCCCTTCGCTGAGCGGACCATTCTGATGCTTGCACAAGTTGTGAACTGCTGAAAGTTTGCCGTCATATTTGAACAAGGCAATGTTTTCACCTTTGATAATCAGCATCTTAGCACGGTTGTCAGGTATGTCGGACAATTCGCAGGCATAAGTAAAATTGGCATCAGGCTGCTCTGGGTCTGCGGCTTGTTGCGCTGTAATTTCCTTGGTTGAAACCTTTTTTGTTGCTGGCAAATCCCGGAATGCGGCCTTATCTATCCGGCCTTGTTTTGCAGCAGATGCTACGTGCAGTCCCACCACGACAAACATCCCCAGCCCTACAAGCCCAATCAACACAGGAGATTTTTCCAATTGGATGACACCGAGCATGACGTGCATCAAAAGCAGGGAATATGCCAAGTACACACTCATGTGCAGGGCTTTCCAAACGGGCGGGCGCAGGTTTTTAAGCCAAAAATCATGGCTCGTGGCCGCCATCAAAAACAAGATGACCAGCGCGAAAAAGCCCAGCGACTGAAAAGGGAATCGCGCCAACGAACCAAACTGGGTATTGGAAACGAAAAGTGATACAAGCGGGTCCACATTCCCCAAAGCGTGAAACTGAAAGAGGTTCAAAACGCCGTGGAGTAAGGCTATGAAAAACATCGTCACCCCCAAGTGCCGCCGGTTGTACAAAAGAGGTAGAAATCGCTTGTCCAAACGGCACAAAGGACCGATGCACAGGATAATGTGCAACATCAGGAACGAAAGCGTCCCGGTAGCCCGAATGGCTAGGGTTTCCAAAGTGCCTTCCGGGTGTACCTGCGTTTGAAGCCCAGCAAAGAGCAGCAGGTATAGCCCCACAAAGGCCAACATGATCTGGTCGTACAGTTTTTTATGCGGGGTCCAATGGACGGGGTCGTAAATGACAGACATGGCTTGAAAATGGTAATTGCAGTGAAGGTTTTACAATACTACTGGACATTTTCTGAAATCGAGACCTATAAGGTTTTTGAAAACCTTATAGGCCTGCGGGTAAAACAAAAATGCCCAGTAGTATGAGGTTTTACTATTCGAATACAACGCTCCTAAGCGTTTGCCCCTGAATTATATCTTCCAATCTTAATCTTAAATGCGGACTTTGAGCCGTCAGGCTGTCCAGATTAAAACGCCAAACGCCCCGGCTACCCAATAAGCCCAGCACGACTTCTTTTCTGTTCTCTGATGACTCCCCGAAGGCTATTATTACCGAAGTATTGGGGTTGGCCTGTGGTTTTTTGATAAAAATCTCGATTTGTTTCACCCACCCAACGCTATCTTGACGAAGGCTTATGACAAAATCGCCGGACTCTTTGGACTGGAGCAAGCGCGGAAGCTGGGGCGGCTGACCCAAACGCACAGGCGATTGCCATACCGTTTCGGGAAGTGCCCAAATTGCAGCAAGCCAAGCCAAGGGGAGTAAGAAGGCGAAAGCGTACCATACGTAGCGGTGTATTCTGCGCAATGTTGGTGTCATGATTTTCGAGTTGCAAGGATCCATTTTCGCAACAGCAGTGGCCATAGTGCCGCGCTACCAGGAAAGAGAAAAACGCGGGTTTTCCAGGAAATCCCCTTCGCCGCCTCGTCCAATACTGCCGCGCCGCGCAGGAGGAAAAAAACGGCAAATACTACTCCTGAAAGCAGGTAGAGGTAGAAAGCCTGGACAAAAAAGCGCATGATTTCCATGGTTGCGTTATGCCTGATTGTATAGTTTGACCACCGTTTCCCTTAGATTCTCGCCCGTGTCGCCCAGTAAAAAAGCGATGGTGTCGGCGGCTACTTCAGGTGTGACCCAATCCTCCGAGGGTGTGTCCGGGAAAGCGGCGCGATTCTGCGGGGTATCGAGCAATGACGGGATGACCACACTGGCTCGTATGTCCTTGAATTTGCCCTGATCATTGATAATTTCTGCCAAACGCAGCACCATTGATTTTGATAAGGCATAAGCCACCTGACTTTTAGCCTCCGCTGCGTTAATGGCCGGGCGTGCACCGATAAACACAAATTGCCCTTTTCCACGGCGTTCGAAATATTCAAGTAGCGGTCGCACGATATTGAAAGCAGTGCTAAAGTTGAGTTTGATCATTTTGTCAATCTCATAGCCGGTTGTTTCCGAGATCGTACCAGGTTGCCAACCGCCTACCACACAAATGGCCGTTTCCACCTCAGGATCAAGTGCAATGATATTTTTTACATAACCTTCGGACACCGTTTCATCTGCCAGATTGAGGAATTGGGTGTGGATATGGGCGGCCAAAGGGCTTCCGCTGAACAAGCGGGAGTTTTCACCCAAACCTAGCGCGGCATATACTTTGTGGCCATCCTGCGCAAAACGCTTTACAAGGGACTGGCCGAGATTGCCGGCTGCGCCGGTGACGATAATGGATTTCATGGACTGAGTTATGAATGATAATGAATGATCTAATGGAAGAGGGTTCAGGATTTGATCTCCGCTTTTAGTTTTTCCAGGTCACGAACCAGCAAGCGTTTCCGGTTAAAGGTCAATATCTTGGAGTACCGCAGGTCGTTTAAGGTGGTGGTCACGGTCTGTCTGGAAGTGGCCGTTAGGTTGGCGATTTCCTGATGGGTGATCGGATTGCGAAGCACCCACTCATACCCGACCTGTTGACCTTTTTGGGCGGTAAGTTGCACCAGGCATTCTACCACACGGCTGCGCGAATTCCGGAACACAAGTGACTCCAAACGAAGCTCCATATCCCGTTGGCGGGTTGCAATGAGTTGCATGAGCAACATGGTCAAGTCTGTTCGGCCCTGCAACATTCCGAGCATTTCTACGGCAGAAAGGACGTGCAGGGTGGTATTTTGCAGCGCAACGGCCCAATCCCTGCGTTTTTCGTGGCCAATGATAGCTTGTTCTCCAAACAGATCGCCGCTTGTGTACAAGGCCTTGGTCACTTCCTTCTGCTCGGAATTCAAGGCGCTTATTTTCACTTTACCGTCAATGATAAAATAGATGAAATCGGCCTTGTCTCCTGGCTGGAACACACAATCACCCCGAAGTACCCGGCGCACCGTGGTGGGTGGGGCAAACCGGTAATCTCTGTCGGCAAAAAAGGTCTCCAATAGGTTGGTGGAGCGGGGCATGGTCTGGAAAAGAGTGCTCATGTTTCAATTGCTATGTTGTAATTGTTGGGGCAAAGGTCCGGGGATACATTTGAGCGAAAGTTTACCCAGGTTACATTTCCGATTTTTTTTGAAGAACAGTTCATCCGACGATGCTGCACTTAAATTCCGCCTTTTGGCAAATCCAAACTTTCCAAACCTGTGCCGCACCCAACATACCAAGCAAAGGCGCAATCAGGTAAATCCAAAAGTGCGCAAAGTTGCCAGCCGCCACTGCCGAGGCCAAAGTCCGGGCAGGGTTCATGGACATCCCTGAAAACGGCGCCTCAAACGTGATGTACAGCATGACCAAACAACCCGCAAAAAAGCCAGTGTAAGGCGCCGTCTTTTCAAAATTGCTGGAATACAATACCATAAGAATCAAACCAAAAGAAATGGCTGCTTCACAAAAAAAGGCCGCTAAAACGCCCCCCATTCCTGGCTGCGTCTGTACAAAATTCACTTCCGGGGCTGTGACAAACATGGGGAACAGACCCTTGAACAATAGCATGGCCGCTACACCGCCAACACATTGGGCAATGACGTACCACACTGCGTCAAAACGACTTATCTTATTCAAATACAAGAAAGTAAGCGTCACAGCAGGGTTTATATGTGCGCCCGAACGACGGCCCAAAGGGGAATAAATAAGACAAATCGCCGTAATTCCCATCGCCAAACCCATCAGCCAACGTCGGACGAGTGGATCACTTACCCAAGCCCGTCCTGGCAAGCCAGGGATCTCAAGCAATCCCGCAAAAAACGTGGCTGAAAGCATAAACACGCCAAGCGCCCAGGCTTCAATGAGATAGTTGGGCCAGTTGGTTTTGAGTGAAACTAACATGGTCTTACTTTGAAAACAGTTTCCCCCAAAAATCATCGCCATTTACCATCAAAGTCTGTTCCGGGGTCTTTTTGATTTCTTTCTCCCAATTGGTCAGTGCATTGGCATAGAAGGTCTTGAAAAACAAGACGTTGCGGCCATTTACGATCTTGTAGCAAATCGGGTTGATCTCTACTTTTTCTCCGCGAAGCGCCATAGCATGGCCACACCATCCGCCCCAAACGGGCTCAAATGGAGTAGGGTTGGTTTTGAATTCTGCCAGGTTGGCGGCGCTGGAAAACCAGTAAATCACGCCTTCAAAATCGTAGGCCAGGTTTGAATTGCCTTTTTGTGGCCCGGTGCTTTTGAAGTAGGATACCGGGTCGTAGCCATCAATGGCCACATGGTTTTTGTCAAGGCGAAAATGCTTGATGCGCTGGTCTTTGTTCAATTGCCCGAAGGAAGACAAGGCATTGCCCGGATTCATGTTTTCGGGCATGGATTGTGTGGTATTGGCAGTGTATTGGGTGGTTATTACGGCTGCTGCAATTAAACTGAAAAGTACTGATTTCATGACGTTGGATTGAAAATTATTGTTGTAAAACGTTGTAAATAAAAGTCTTAAAAAATCATGGATTTAATTTCGGCAAACGGAATGGTCGAATTTCGGCGACCTTTTTTGTGGTGCTTTTTCAGCTCGAGCATGATTTTCAACACCGCTCCCACCGACCAGGCCTGTTGGACCGTGCCTTTGCCTGAACGGGGTGTTTTGCCATCAAAAATTTCAGAAATGCCCAGAATACAATCCTCCTGATAAAAATGGTGCTTCAAAGGTTCGAGCAGTGCCTGTACTTCTTTTTGCGCCTTTTCCGTCCAGTCGTTCACCTTCAAAAACGCGGTGGTGTATTCGCTGAGCAGGAATGGCCACACCGTTCCTTGGTGATAGGCCGTGTCTCGTTCCCAGGGGCTACCACCGTACGTCGGTTTGAAATCTGGATGTTCTGGTGTCAAAGTGCGCAAACCAAAATCGGTAAGCAAGTGCGTTTGAACGATCTGCACTACCTTTTTTTCTTCGGATCTATCCAATAAAGGAAATGGAAGGCTGACCACATAAATTTGGTTGGGTCGAAGCGCATTGTCGGCGGTGTATCCCGAATCGTTGGGCATGATCACATCCGTCAAGGCGCCATTGGAGCGAACAAAATGCTTTTTAAAATTGCCCTGCAGGATGTCGCCGATGGCCTGGTATTTTGAGTATGGCTTGTTTAAAGTCCCTGCGAAATATTGGTAAATGCGCAAGGCATTGAACCACAGCGCCTGAATTTCCACCGGACAGCCATGACGGGGTGTCACCACAAAATCGCCCACGCGGGCGTCCATCCACGTCAATTGTGCCAGGCCTTCGCCCCCGGCGAGAAACCCCTCCGGCGTTACATGGATATTGTAGCGTGTACCGGCGAGGTGTTGCTCCAAAATTCCCGTGAGAGTGTCCAAATGTTCGGCTACAAAATCCAAGTCATGGAATTTTTGGTAGTATTCATACAAGGCCACAAAGAGCCAAAGCGTAGCGTCAATGGTGTTGTATTCCAGCGCTTCGTTGCCATCGGGGAACCAGTTGGGCAACATTCCTTTGTCAACGTAGCGGAGAAAAGTTTCAAGGATGGATTTTGAAACCTCCCGCTTGCCGGTAGCAATGGTAAGCCCGCGCATGGCGATCATCGTATCCCGCCCCCAATCTGTAAACCAATGATACCCGGCAATGAGCGAATAGCCATCCGTACTGTCGCGACGCACAATGAATTGTTCCCCTGCCAGCAACAAGTCTTTCAAAAACGAATCGTCCAGATCCTTTGGAGCGATCTGCTCAAGACGGTGCAGTTCGTTGGCTTTCAATGTTTTGGGGTCGGATTTTGCCATAATCTCTTCTGTGGAAAAAACAAGGTGCACCTTCGCCCCGGGCTTGAGAACCGCATAAATGTTGGCAACGGAAAAGCTGTCTTCATGGTAATCCAGACCGCGTTCCTGCTCGCGCTCATACTCGAAGTTTTTGAACCATTGCCGGTTTTCCACGTATTCTCCCGCACTAAAATTGAAATAAAGTGGGGTGGCGCCGTAATGGGCGTAGAGCACATAACAGCCATTCTGTTGTTTTATCCAGTAGTCCTCAAAGGCATTTTCTTTGGTCAGCGAATGATAATCCCGGTGGACAAACAAAGGAGTGAGGCCCAATTTGAAAGTGGTATCGCCGGTATTTTCGTACTCCACTACGGTCGTGTTCGAGCCTTGTACCATAAAAACGGTTTTCAGCAAATGATAGCCGTGCGCTTCGAATTTCATGCGCGGCAGTGGCTTCCGCTCAAAAAACTTAAAATACTGGAAGCCCTCGGGGTGTACTGCGCCCGGGTACTGATTGCTCGAAAGCCCGAAAGCGCAATCCCGGTTGAAGACGATACACTCTTCGATTTTCGACACCATGACCGTGCGTTGGGTCGGTGGGTTGAGCGATGCCACGAGCAGGCCATGATAGCGCCGGGTATTGGCCCCCACAACGGTGGACGATGCGTAGCCGCCGATTCCGTTGGTCACAAGCCATTCTTTGGAGCTTAATTCCTTGAATTGAGGGGAGTTATGTTTGTAGGTCAACATGATTTTGTTTTTTAAAAAAATTAACCGTACATCGTTTCGGGTATCACCTTTACAATGCTCTTTTCTTTCCTGTATTTCAAGGTGGAAGGCGCTACTCCCAGATCATCATCCAAAGGGATTTCAGGGAAATAGACTTCCAGACCCATACGGATCATAGCCAGGTGATGTATGGCGTGGTCAAAGGCATATTGCAACTCGCGCCCAAGGCTGGATGGATATTCCGGTTTGCCGGAATTGCTCAGTATTTCGGCAGAAAACTCGCTTGCCACCTGAAGCCTTTGATGCTCCTCCAAAAGTTTCACCGTATGTGCGACGTAATCGAGCCCTGCGAGGGCCGCTTTCGGATTTTCACTCAGAGCCTGATTGCGCTTGCGGCTACCGTAGTCTATCTGGTTGGAAGCAATTCCATCTAGTAAACAAGTGTAGCATTCGAGGATGTGGCGAAAATGCTGCCCAATGGTGCTGCCTTTGAAAAGCGGCAGCGGGCGGGTGTACACCGATGCATTCAGGTTTTCGAGCAGGCCGACCATTTGTGCGGCGAGGAGGATTGTTCCTTGTTTGGCGTTCATAACGAATGTATTAGGTAGTGAACTTTAAATTTGTGACACAAAGGTCTTGACCCGCCGTTCCTTGAAAATTTACGTAGGTTACATTTCGGAAAATAATCAACCCACTTCCCCAATCAGCCCCGCCACTACTCCCGTCCAGCCCGTTTGGTGGCTGGCGCCAACTCCACTGGCCGTGTCGCCGTGGAAGTATTCGTAGAACAATACAAGGCCCTGGAAATGAGGGTTTTCCGCATAGATCCGGTCATGGCCGTTCACGGGGCGTTGACCATTTTCGTCCTTTTTAAAAATTGAAATCAAACGCCTCGACAAGGCATCGGCCACTTCCGAAAGGCACAAGAGATTGCCCGTACCAGTAGGGAATGCGGTTTTGTATGCTTTGCCATAGAACTTGCCATACTCGCGCAAAGCCTGAATCAAGAGGTAATTCATCGGCATCCACACCGGGCCCCGCCAGTTGGAATTGCCCCCAAACAGGCCAGTGCTGCTTTCGGCCGGCTCGTAGCGAAGGCCAAATGCCTGCCCGGCGATCTGAACCGAATATCCGTGCTCGTGTATTTTAGAAAGCGAGCGAATCCCACCGGGAGATAAAAATTCTTTTTCGTCGAGCATGGCCTGGAGTAGGCGGCTGAGACGCTCTTGCGGAATAAGCGAGAGCAGAATGTCGCCGCCAACCGGATCCTCGTCCAGCACCAGATAATCGCCATTGTCCGCCCGGTATTGCTGGAACCAGCGCAGCCTACGGGCAAAGTCAGGCAGTTTTTCCAGTTTGTCTTTTGGAATTACGTACGCTGCGAACAAAGTGCTCAAGCCTACCAGCGACCGCACTTTCATCGGGATATACTCCCCGTTTGGCAATGCGAGAATGTCGTAGAAAAAACCTTCCTGCTCGTCCCAGGCCCCCGTCCAGTCGTGTCCAATGCGGTTCAGGCTTTCGGCAATATAGGTGAAGTGCTCGAAAAATTTGGTGGCCACATCCTCAAAAGTCGGGTCGTACTGGGCGATTTCGAGTGCCATTTCGAGCATGTTCAGGCAGTACATGCCCATCCAGGCCGTACCGTCGGCTTGTTCGAGATAGCCGCCGCCCGGGATTTGGTTGGAGCGGTCAAATACCCCAATGTTGTCCAGGCCGAGAAAGCCGCCTTCAAAAACGTTGTTGCCTTTGTGGTCTTTTCTATTGACCCACCAGGTAAAATTGATGAGCAATTTTTGGAAGACTTTTTTGAGGAAATCTATGTCGGCCCTGCCGGTTTGTTCCTGTTCAATCTTGAAAACCTGTAAGCAAGACCAGGCATGCACGGGCGGATTGACATCACTAAATGCCCATTCATAGGCTGGTAGTTGTCCGTTGGGATGCATATACCATTCGCGTAAAAATAGGATCAGTTGGTTTTTGGCAAATTCGGGATCCACTTTTGCCAAGGGAACGCAATGAAATGCCAGGTCCCAGGCAGCGTACCAGGGGTATTCCCACTTGTCGGGCATGGAGATAATGTCCTCGTTGTTGAGGGTGCGCCAATGGGCGTTGCGCCCGGTTTTGCGGCTGGCGGGTGGCGGGACTTGCCCCGGATCCCCGTCGAGCCATCGCGGCATGTCAATATTGAAATATTGTTTTGACCACAGCATACCTGCAAATGCCTGGCGCTGGATATTTTGGGTGTCGGCATCCATGGGAGTGTTGCTCCCTTTTTGTCCAATTTGTGCGTAAAAACGATCTGCCTCCAGCTTGCGCTCAACGAAAATCTGGTCAAAATTTTTTCCAAAGGGTGTTTTAAGCGCCTGTTTGGAAAGCCGGAATTGAAATTCCATGCATTGGCCGCCTTCTATCGAAACTTGGTACACGGGTGAGAATTTCGTCCCTGCTGTTTTGCCCTCCAGAACGCTAAAATCATTGTTTATCAAGGCATTGTGAAATGCATCCTTCACAAAAGGTGTTTCATTGGGTTGTCCCCAAAGCGTTTCAGTATTGTTTTCGTTTTCCGTAAAAAGCAGCCGGTCGGGCTTCTGGAAGTAGAAATGATAGTCACCTGTTTTTTCGTGGAACAGGGCGACCTGGCCGTAGTCGTCAGACGGCTTGGAGTCGTCAGACGGCTTGGTGTCGTCAGACGGCTTGGTGTCGTCAGACGGCTTAGAGTCGTCAGACGGCTTAGAGTCGTCAGACGGCTTAGAGTCGTCAGACGGCTTAGAGTCGTCAGACGGCTTGGAGCCGTCAGAAGACAATTTGATAACCGGCATTTAGTTAATAAATCCGAAAGACCAAAAGTTTCGAA
>JANMME010000233.1:0-2821 GCA_031373015.1 Saprospiraceae bacterium | reverse complement strand
AAGGCGGCCCACACATACGGGCTATCAGGATACTTTTTACGCATGGCCTTTTGCGCCATACGGAATGCCTCAGGAACGGGTAAATTTCGGTCGAGATACTGGCGATAAAATTCAATCATCAGTTCGCTGGTTTTTTGATCGTTGACCTGCCATAGGCTCATAATAAGGTACTTGGCCCCGGCGATTTTGAAGGCGCGCTGCAAGCCGTAAACGCCCTCGTTGCCTTCGATTTGACCAAGGGCAGTCTCGCAGGCCGAAAGCACCACGAGCTCCGTATTCGAGAGGTTTTGTTGGCTGATCTCATAGGCAGTGAGCACGCCGTCTTCGCGCTCGGCCGACTGGAGGCCGGTAACCCAGGCGACATTTGCACCGGCCAAGATAAGGCCCGAACGCATCATGGGTTGCTTAGCGGATTTAAAAACCAGGCTTGTTTCATCCCCCATATATTCGTTTGGGCTTGTAGCCGGGTCAGGAAAAAAATACCCATGCGTAGCCAGGTGCAGGATGCGAGGCGACGGCTCCTTGCGGCCGAGTTGTTTGAAACGCTCCTCTGTAGCTGCAGAACCAGTCAGTAATTTGGTGATGAATTTATGTTTCTGGAGCCGCTCGCTAATGTTGCGGACTTCAGTTTCAGTACCCGGCAAGGGTCTCCATCTGCTTGTGATCCAGATTTGCGTTGTCGTATCAAAGAAAAATGGAGCAGGTACCAGAGACCCTCTAGCCATTGACGGCTTTATCTCGAAAGAATCGCGGGGGAGCGCTTTTTCTACCACATCAGAGCTCGCGTCATAGTTAATGCCGCCGAAAAGTAGGGCCTGTGTTGAAGTCCGCAGCGTCCCGGCGTTTTGGTTGACCAACTGACGCGTGCTTCCCAACAAGACAAGGTGGTGGTAGTCATCGAAAGGTTTCTCCTGGCCTCCAGCGGATGGTTGGATGGGTATTGCGCCCAAATTGATACGATGCAGCAGGCCCGACGGAGAGCAGTACACTTTATTTATTCCTTCAAGCAAAGAATCAATGGGTTGCCAGACCAGGCCAAAGACAGTTTTCCCTATAGGTGTTTTGTAAAAACCATCTATGAAATCCATGTCATTGTCCTTTGGGAGGAGACGTGCCAATTGTTGTTCTTCAAAGAGCGGTATCAGCCGAGGCTCAACATCGCCGGGCCTCAAAACAAGCGCTGCGTAAACAACACTATCGGTACGGAAGGGATTGTAATAACGGTAATGGATAAATTCGATGGCGGCTTCGCCGGGGGATAAAGCTGTCTGCACATCTTGCCAACTAACCTGCCGAATGGCTTCACTGAATCCGGCAACAGTGCGCACCAGTTCTTTTTCTGTCAAATTGGCTTGGGCTTCGAGTTCCTCTATTCCTTCGCGCTCAGCAATAGGTTTTGCGAATTCTTTAGCTAAGCGCCGATGATAGGATTTGAGCTGGTCGTTCAGCCGGGAGGCGACAGTGTCCACCCCGGCCAAATTGCTTATTCGGGTGGAAACACTGAGCAGGAAACCTTTGTGAAAAAGGGCATTGTTGTAGCAGCTGGCTGAAAAACCAATCAGCTCCCCAGTGTTTGTTTGGGCAAAGGAATAGTAGTGGTCTAGGTCTTTGGTAAAAGTCTGGACATAAGCGGCCAGCTCTCCGTCGGAGAGATAACGGGATGAATTGGAGAGCAGGGCATTTGTAATGGTATTTGCTTCCCTGTAAAGCGTTTCAGCATCTTTGAAGCGACGCATCTCGCTATACAAATTGGCCAAGTTGGTTAAAGAAACGGCATAGTCTGGATGCGTTTTGCCGAGCACTTTTTCCCGAATAGACTTGGCTTCCAGAAAAAGCGGCTCGGCGTCTTTATACCGACCCATTCGGTGGTACAAAAGTGCCAGGTAACCCAAGCTTCTGGCATAGTCTGGATGCATTTTGCCCAATACTTTTTCCCGGATAGCTTTGGCTTCAAGATGGAGCGATTCGGCGGCTTTATAGCGCCGCAATGCAATATTCACTTCAGCCAGATTGCTCAATCCAGTCGCATAATTTTGATGTTCTTTACCAAAATTTTTCTCCGAAATAGCATTGGCTTCATAGTAAAGCGGCTCGGCGGCTTCATAACGCCCCATATTATAGTAGAGACTCGCCAAATTGTTCAGTATAATGGCATAATAGGGATGCTCCTTGCCTAAAACCTTTGCCCAAATGCTTTTGACCTCTTCATAATATATTTCCGCCGCCTCATAACGCCCCATATCATCGTATAAATACGCCAAGGCATTTAGGGTTATGGCATATTCGTTACTCTCTTTGCCCAATTTTTCCCGGATAGTTTTGACTTGGAGATATAAAGGCTCGGCAGCTTCGTAGCGGCCCATGTCGGTGTATAAATCCGCCAGGTTGTTCAGGGTTTTGGCATAATCCTGGTGCTCTTTGCCCAATAGTTTTTCCCGAATGTCCTTGGCCTTAAGGTAAAGGGGCTCTGCAGCTTCATAGCGACCCATGCGGTAATATAAAAGCGCCACGTTGTTCAAGAGCAGAGCATACACCGGAGTCATTTTTCCAAACACTTTTTCCTGGATGGCGAGGGCCTCTTGGCAAAGTGGCTCGGCATCTTTATAGCGCGCTATTTCACGGTATAGATTCGCCAGGCTGTTCAAGTTCCAAACATATTCCGCATTCTCTTTGCCTAAAATTTTTTCCCGAATGGCTTTGGCTTCTTGGTAATTTAAAATGGCAGCATCGTAATTGCTTTTAGCATAAAAAACCTTTCCCAGGTTGAATAGGCAACGAGCATATTCAGCACTTTCCTTTCCAAATTTTTCCTCGGCTAATT
>JANMME010000135.1:0-4459 GCA_031373015.1 Saprospiraceae bacterium | reverse complement strand
AACCTTTAGAAACAATGTAAAAGGCGTATTAGTTGAAGATTTAAGCAACGTCACGATACAGGGTGCAGGCCTGGGGCTTGCTACCACCTTTACGTTGAACCAAGCAGACGTTTCCGCAACCAGCTCAACCCTGAACGTATTCTTTTGTCGCTTGGACAGTTGTGAAACGAGCAACATTACCTCCTTGTTGAACAACAATCAAGAACAGATACATATCTTCAACAACACGATCAATATAACCAATCAGCCAAACCCACAAAGTTACAAAATGGGAATAAGATTAGACCGCTCCAAATTTGGGAGTGACATTGAATTCCGGAACACCATTGAGAACAACCACATCATAATTCAAGACTTTGGGAGCAACCGAAGACAAGCAATAACCGTTAGAGGCGTTAATCCCACCCACGATTTTATGCTTATATCGAACGACAGTATTGACGCAATGACGGGCGGGGGCTCAACCATTCCGCTCAAATTTGTTGAAATTAACGTCAACGGGGCAGACAATTTCTGGGTGAACTTCAACCACATTAAAAACACCAATACATTCGCAACTGGCAACAACCGCTGGGGTTTTTTCTTGGGGAACGGGGCAGTCATCCCCGCAGCAGGCAATCTCTTTACGACCAATGTCGTCTATGCGGAAGGCGCACCGGATGATGGTTGTTGTGCTGTACACGCTGAAGATTCCGGACCTTGGAGAATTTGCTCCAACATCACTGACAATACTTACCGTGGATTCCATTTTATTGGCACCTGTGGGGAATCAGGATTTGGCCTGAACACCATCAAAAACCACAATGTGGACCCGCTCAATCAATTTGTTGGCGGCACGGGTCTTTTTATCCAAGGCAATGGAGCGGTAGACAATGGGTTTTTGGGCGACCAAGACTGCCAGAAGAACACTTGGACAGTTACGAATTATGCGCTCCCGAACGCATTCACCGCTATTATCGTTGGAAAAACCGTTGGAAATACCGTGTTTCCGCCAACTAATAGTACCGTCTTAAAAAACGAATTTAGGGTAAAAAATCTTGCAGATCCGACCCAAGCCCCTATTGACAGAAACCCGGCAAACAATTGGTTTATTGAAAATCAGTGTATACCAACCCCCGATCCCACCGATTGCTTGGAGCAGCCAATCATACCCGATTTTGACGAAAACGACGAATGGGTGCGCAACAACTATCCAACCCCCCAAGCCTCGCCTGGGGTAGAAGAATGGCAAAGCACACGGTATGTGCTGGCCAAGTTGATGCGGTATCCCAATCTGGCGACTGGGAATGCGCTGACTTTCAGAAATGCTTACAGCCAAAGTCCAGCGGCACTATTTGCCCGCTTTGATTCTTTGATGAGTTCCTTGTCATCGGTTACTGCTGGCTCGCAAAGCACTCTGAACGGGTTGGAAACAAGCATCCGGAACAAGCAAGCGCAGATAAACACCTTGGATGCCGGCATCACGGACTACACGAGCCTGGAGCCTGGCCTGCTGTCGAATCGTGCAGTTTTGCTGGATGAATTGGCCGCGCTTTCCGATCAACGCATTGCTCTGTTGGTGCAAAATACCAGCCTGAGAGCACCATTGCTAGATGCTTGTGAGCAGTTAAACAATGCTTTGCCTTCCAACCAGGTCTATGAGCAAAACCAGAAGTTGTTGAATGCACTCGCCATCCAACAGATGCGAGGCATAGAACTGACCCAAACAAACAAGGATGCCCTCCACGCCATTGCTCAACAGTGTGCCCAGATAGCAGGACGCACTAAAGCGGCAGCGGCTTCGATGTTGCCGCCAGAAGAAGGCGCGCAGTACTGGCGGGAAAACCCCGGTGAGTACAATTGCCCGCAACGGGGAGAACGGAGTGTGGGTCTTCAACAAATCGGCTTATTACTTTCACCCAATCCATGTTCCGATATTCTAGGTGTCCAGTTTGAAGCCCCGTTTGTTGGCAAGATTGCCATTTCAGACCTGTCGGGTCGGGTTGTCCAACTGTTGTCTATCCAGGATAAATCACAAGTGCTGAGCATCCCTGTGGGGCGGTTGAACAATGGTGTGTATCTGCTTACCTGCACTGATTCATCAAACAATCTGTCCACTAACGCTAAGTTTGTAGTCCTGAGATAGCTTTCTTTTTATCAACTAGCCTAAGGCGCTAACGCATCGCGTTAGCGCCTTAGGCTTTAATATATTCGGACAATGCTTAAAACAGTTGTATTAGTTGCCTTCCTGTTCCTCCCGGTCATCGCTTTTCCTCAAATTAAATATGATAATATATGGGTTACCGGGCAAGGAACTTTTGACACCCACTTCGGTGGTACGAAAATTGATTTCAATAGCGGAGTACCAGTGCTTACCCATTTTTCTATGCCCTATCACTTCGGGTTTGATATGCCTTGCAGTATTTCAGACGAAAATGGATACCTGCAATTTTATAGCAACGGCTGTCAGATCGTTAATAACGACAACGTGGTCATGGAAAACGGAGACGACCTAAGCCCTGGCTATTTCCAAAGCATAGAGTGTGATAATAATCCCTATGCCTACGACTCTTATCAAAACATGATGATACTACCACGTCCTGAGCATCCCGGACAATATGTTTATTTCCACCACACCATCGAAATGGACGTGTCGAGTGGGAAAATCCTTTATTCAGAGGTAGATATGAACGCGAATAACGGGAAGGGAAAGGTGATCAAAAAGAATCAGTTGCTTAGAGGGCCTTTTGATATTGAAGGCGCCTTCACTGCGGTAAGGCATGGCAATGGCCGGGACTGGTGGATCATTATCCCAGAGGAGTATGTAAACGTCTATAACCTTTACCTTTTGACTCCCGACACTATTTTGGGGCCTTTTACCCAAGATTGGGAGGATAGTGTGGCTTCTGTGTATTACAAAACGGGCTGGAATGTTTTTATTTCCCCTGATGGAAAGAAGTTTGGCCGGGTGACGCTTTCCTGGCTGGATGGGGTCAACCGCTTCAACCGAATTTTTCTTTACGATCTTGACCGCTGCACGGGTGCTTTATCCAACCCCCAAGTGATAAAAGTGGACGACCCCGATGTCTATGCTTCATGGGCGGCTATTTCCCCTAATTCTCGCTTCCTGTACTTCCAGATTGCGCAAAACAAACTGTTTCAATACGACCTTCAAGCCCCGGACATCGAAGCCTCTGGACAACTGATAGCCGAGTACGATGGCTTTACCACTCCACTGGGCTTTTCTGCTGCCTTTCATGCCATGGCGCTCGCGCCGAACAATAAAATCTACATGTGCTGCACAAGCGGGACATACTATTATCATACCATCCACAAACCAGACAGATTAGGGGCGGCTTGTGACTTTCGCCAGCATGATTTGGAGTTGCCCACTGTCAATGGTGTTCAAATGCCCCTCTATCCCAATTTCCGTCTTGGCCCGATAGACGGAAGCCCTTGTGACACACTTGGCTTGGACAATCTGCCTGTTGCCCACTTCCGCTGGGAAGTAGAGGATACCCTCTCCCCATTACAGATTGAATTTACCGATCTCTCCTATTTTGAGCCAGCCACCTGGCTCTGGGATTTTGGCGATGGCACTACGAGTCAAGATACAAGCCCAGTACACTTATATGCATCGCCTGGCAACTATCAAGTGTGTCTCACGGTTTGTAATGCCAATGCCTGCGACACAAAGTGTATAGAAGTAGCCGTTAAAACAGTAGGTACAATCTCTGTGCAAGGAGAAAATGGGAGTTTTACCCTTTGGCCAAACCCCGCTTCGGAGGTTTTGCATCTCCAATTTGACGCGCCATTAAAGGGCGAGATTGCTATTTCTGATCTTTCTGGCCGGGCAGTTCAAGTACTTTCAATACCTGAAGAAGCAAAGGATTTGGATATTCCTGTTGAGCATCTTGAAAACGGTGTTTATGTGCTTTCCTTTACCGATGCTTCCGGGAAACTGCCTTTAACCGCCAAATTCGTAGTTCTTCGATAAATTTCTTTCGTTTCAACATGGGTCACTTCGAATTTTGGATTATGTTCGTCCCAGCGGGACGGAATCTTTGTAGAAATGGATATTTTGATGGAAAGGCGTGCCGTAGGTACGCTATCTGACGCCCGTTGATAGCGTACCTACGGCACACCAACCCCTATTATCACCGTTTTCTACCAAGATTTAGCCCCTCTGGGGCTGCACGAAAATTCGGGATGTATTATTTGGAACTATCGAATTACGCTACCGTTCCCGCTATCTTCTTCACCGTCTCCGTATCCCCCATGGTATAATAGTGCAAACAAGGCACACCAGCCGCTTTCAGCTCCTTCGACTGTTGTGCACACCATTCGATGCCCACTTGCTTTACGGCTTCATCGTCCTTGGCTTTTTGCACTTCGCGCACGAATGCTTCGGGCAGATCACCCAGCGCACTGCTGTCCTGCATCAGGCCACGCAAGGTGGCGTCGGACATCTCGCTGCCGG
>JANMME010000091.1:0-6535 GCA_031373015.1 Saprospiraceae bacterium | reverse complement strand
GCCATAGCCTCCGCTTGCACCGTCTGAGTCATTGGGGCCGGGCGCTACACCGATATCACCCGTGGCCATAATGACCCCCGAATTAAAGCCCACATTGGTCAGGCCATTGCTGAACTGTCCGATCTGTCCGCCCTGCCCCTCGAATGTCACGCCTTCCACGTCAAAGCAGTTGCCCCCAATAAACACCTCTTTGACAAGGTCCTCTGCACTTCCCCCCACCACTTCAAGCACAGCGTCGGGTATTCCGCCGATTGTTTTTTTCTTTTCACCCACTCGCATTATACTGATATAGTGCACGGGAGGGTTGGAGGCATCCCACACACAAGGATAGTCGAGTCGGAATTCCATCTCCTTGGCCGAAGCCACAAACTTCAGGAGGTGGATCACTGAGTTGTAGTTGAGTACTTGTGTGTTCGGGGTCAGCACAGACACGTCAGGCATGCACTGGGCAAGGCAGGCCTCGCCTCCTGGCACTAGCAAGCCATAAGTCTCGCCTGGAACGAGGTTTTGAAACACAAGGGTTTGTTGGGCGGATTCAGCCGTCATGACGTGGCGTTTTTGACGCGCATCAAAGGCTGGAATGGGTTGCTGCGCTGCAAGCGGAAGACAAGCTGCCGCGACCAAAAAACAGCAAAGGGCGGAACGGGATGTAAAGAGTCTCATATACTAACAAGTTTTGATTGCGTGATAATTGTTTATGGTCAAAGAAAATTGCTTTAAAAATGGCATGTTCAAAATCTGGTGCACCAGATTCAAGCAGTCGCAAAAACGCTGCATACCAAACCTCAAAACGTTTGTAAAGCGGAACACTAAATCGTTGTTGCAATTCGGCCCCTGTTCAAGTAGGAGCAAATTGAGATTGTTTAGCACACGGTCAGAGACAGGATTTTTAACGGGAGCATGCAATCTGACTGTATGCTGAACAGGGAGATGAATTGTTCGCATGTTGGCAGAGCATTTTGACATAGTGTTCGCCTCTGATCGGGCGGGCGCTCCATTGAAACTGTTGAAAATCGGTTTGGTAGCAGTTTCTTCTACTTAGTACTACTAAAAGTAGCGCAATGATAGAAAAATTCTTTCAGTCATTTTCCCATTTGGCTAAAAAATTTGATTGTTAAAGCGTGTTTTTGAAAAACCTCCAAAAGCCCTCCAAACACTTCTTGCAACTTTTGTTTTGAAAACGCGCAAAAAGCCTGTCGCCTTCCAAACATAATTTTTTGAACAAGAAATTTTTTCACTCAAAAACCGTTTTTGCACCGCGCCATCAAAAGCTCGGCGTAAGTTTGTGCCGCAATTTTTGAGAGCACCTAAAGCTTACAAAAACCCACCCATGGACAGTGACCCGTTATTATACACGAGAAAAACGCCGCTTGGTCGAGCTGACCGAGCCAGATCCTGGCTGCTGGGTACACCTGGCCCCTCCCTTCGCGCCCGACGAGCTCGATGAGTTTGCCCGGCGCTTCGATTTTGACCCCGCTTTCCTGACCGATTCCCTCGACCTCGACGAACGCGCCCGCTACGAGCGCGACGGCGATGTGCGCTTTGTGCTGATCAACACGCCCGTCAAAAACAAGAACGCCGCCGCCGAAAACGAGGCTTACTTCATCACGGTCCCGATTGGTGTCCTGCTCACCATCGAGCACGTCGTCACCATCTCCGCTTTCGAGACGCCCGTGCTCGAAAAGTTCCTGGAAAACAACGTCCGCGACTTCAATCCCGCCGACGAAAAACGCTTCGTGCTCCAACTGCTCGAACAAAACGTGTATCACTTCCTTTCCTGCCTTAAAACGCTCAATCTGCGCCGCAACCGCATCGAAAAGGAATTGATGAACAGCAGCCGAAATGCCGAATTGCGCCAGCTGCTTTCTATCGAAAAAAGTTTGGTGTATTTTGTCAACTCGCTGAATGCCAACGAATTGCTTAAGATGAAAATGAAGCGTACCGACTTCCTCCACATCAATGGCGACGAGGACCTTACCGACTTGTTTGAAGACATCATTATTGACAACTCGCAGGCACTTTCCATGGCCAACGTATACACCAACATCTTGAACGGCACCATGGACGCCTACTCCAGCATCATCTCCAACAACCTGAACCAGGTGATCCATCGCCTCACCATTATCACCGTAGTGCTCATGGTGCCCACGCTGATCTCCTCGTTTTTGGGCATGAATATTCCGAACGGGATTCCTGACCACCCTTGGGCTTTTTACCTCACCATCTTTGCTTCGGCGGTTATTACAGGGGGGCTGTATTGGGTGATGCAGAGGAGGAAGATGTTGTGAGTATCTGATATGCTGTCCAAGGGAAACTATCATTCACCCGGCCATCCTGCTGCCGCTCCTGGGCTTATTGATCCTTTTGTATCAGGCATTTCAAAAAGAACCCAGTAAGCACTGGGTGATGATTGGGATGATCTTGCCTGATCTGCTGGTTTTGCTGCTGCTTTTCATCGGCGTGACCGGCCAAAATATTCGGATACTTGCAGGCGCCATGCCGTTTTTGTTGTCGGCAGGCTGGGAGATATGGTTATTTCGGGGAAGGCATTGAAGGAGGGGTAGGGATTTTCTTCAAAACCTTGTGCATCTTTTTTGATGGCGCTTTGTCGTGTACCCTCTTCGCCCAGCATGGTAAAGATGAGTTCAAGATTGGTCATGTGATCTCGCAGATTTTCCCGTTTCAGTCCTTTGAGGTCTTTGTACTCCGATGGAACAAGTCCAAAGGTTGCCCGGCTGATTTCAGCCGTAAGGATGGAATACTCCATGCCCTCTTGTACGCCCCTTATCTTCCATTCATCTGTGAGTTGGCCGCGAATGGCAATGGTTTGGAGACGGGTTTCAATCCATTTTTCATCATAGCCAAGGTCTCGGTAATATTGCCGTGCCCGTTCTGCCGCCAGTTCGGGGTTTTCTATTTCCTGGACGCGCTCGTAACCGACCTTGGCCAGCCATAGTTTAAATGGTTCGGCTTTCGGTGAAGGGATGGATTGGATGATGCGAAACATAGTTTCTGTGTTGGCACAATTCATCTTTTGGGAGCCGCCCGGCGTTTCGACCGTAAGGGTGAGTACAAATTGTACCCACCCTTTGGAGAGTTGCTCATCGCGGCTGCGCATCCGGCGAATATATTGTTTAGGGTCGTTGCTATCCGTCAAAACGGACACCACATCTTCAACCACAAACCACCACTCTTCATTATGCCATATACGTCGGATTTGCCGCTCCTGAAATACAATGATTTTATCTTGTTCTTTCATGGTTAAGTTCTATTAGGCTTTAAAATTAATCGTTTCAAAGGTAGTATATTTGTGCTATAAAAAATTACAATTTGTTTTATATTTATTCAAAAAAACGAAAAACCCCGTCTCGCAATTCGCGAAACGGGGGTTTCTTATATCATTAGATTTCCAACATGCCCTCACACCCCAAAAATCGCCCTTCCCAAATACGTCGCCGCATCGCCCAGCTCTTCTTCGATACGAAGCAGTTGGTTGTACTTCGCCACCCGGTCTGAACGCGAGGCCGAGCCTGTTTTGATTTGGCCCGTGTTCAATGCCACAGCGAGGTCGGCGATAAAGGTATCTTCTGTCTCGCCGGAACGGTGACTGATCACCGAAGTGTAGGCATGGCGGGTAGCCAAATTTACTGCATTGATGGTCTCCGTGAGCGAACCTATTTGGTTGACTTTGATGAGGATGGAATTGGCGATTTTTTCGTCAATGCCGCGCTGGAGGCGTTCCACATTGGTCACGAAAAGGTCGTCGCCCACGAGTTGGATGCGGTGGCCGAGGGTATCGGTCATGAGTTTCCAGCCCGCCCAATCGTCTTCTGCTAAGCCGTCTTCGATGGAGTAAATAGGGTAGCGGTTGCACCAATCTTTCCAGTACGCCACCATGTCTTTGGAGGAGTAACGTTCGCCGGAGGATTTTTTGAAAACGTATTCTCCCTTTTCCGCGTCATAGAATTCGGAAGCCGCCGGGTCGAGCGCGATGACAATGTCGTCCAAGGGTTTGTAGCCAGATGCTTCGATGGCCGTCATCACCATCTGAATGGCCTCCTCGTTGTCTTTGATGCCGGGAGCAAAGCCGCCTTCATCGCCCACATTGGTGGAATAACCTTTGTTTTTGAGCACTTTTTTTAAATGGTGGAACACTTCCACGCCCATGCGCAGGCCCTCGTTGAAGGAGTTTGCGCCGACGGGCATGATCATAAATTCCTGAAAATCAATGCCATTGTCGGCATGCGAGCCGCCGTTCAGGATGTTCATCATCGGCACGGGAAGCACATGGGCGTTCACACCGCCGAGGTAGCGGTAGAGCGGCTGGCCGAGTTCTTCGGCTGCGGCACGCGCCACGGCGAGGCTGACAGCAAGAATAGCGTTCGCGCCAACCTGGCTTTTGGTACGCGTACCGTCGCGATCAATCATGAGGCGGTCAATGCGGATCTGGTCGCTCACTTCCTGTCCAATGAGTTCTGGGCGGAGGATGATTTCCACATTTTTTACGGCACGGCGTACGCCTTTGCCGAGGTAGCGGTCTTCGTCGTCGCGGAGTTCCACGGCTTCATGTACGCCCGTGCTGGCGCCGCTTGGCACGGCTGCACGGCCAATAAAGCCCGCTTCTGTCCACACTTCAGCTTCAATGGTAGGGTTGCCCCGGCTATCGAGGATTTCTCTGGCTAATACTTCGCGGATTGCGCTCATTGTTATGGTTGAGATGTTTATGTGGTGATTTGGTGATTTGAAGACCAAAGCTTGGCATTTACCACGGGTAAAAAATCTGCACAAAAGTAGTTTTACTTTATCATTTCAGCCGCACAATGCTCATTTTATGGCGCAATTCAACAATTTTTCCCCCTCAATAAAACCCTCCAGCACATCGCCGATTTGTACCGGGCCTACGCCTGCCGGAGTGCCTGTGAAAATGTAATCGCCTTTTTGCAACGTGAAATACCGTGAGAGATGTACGATGATGGTCCCGAAAGAAAAAATAACGTCGCGGGTATGACCGTCTTGCACCACATTCCCGTTTTTTTTGAGTTGGAAATGGATGTCTTTCGGGTTTTTCAAATTTTCCAAGGGCACGAACGGACTCAGAGGCGCCGACCGGTCGAAGCCTTTGGCGATTTCCCAGGGCTGGCCTTTTGATTTGAGTTTGTCTTGCAAATCACGCGCAGTGAAGTCAATGCCAAAGGCCACTGCATCAAAGTAACGGTGGGCAAATTCAGGCTGTACCGAGCGGCCATTTTTGCAAACACGCAGCACAATTTCCCCTTCATAATGAAGGTCTTGCGTAAAATCTGGATAGTAAAACGGGCGGTTGGCCAGCACCAGAGCCGTGGGCGGCTTCATGAACACCAGCGGCTCTGAGGGTACGGGATTGTTCAGCTCTTTGGCGTGGTCAGCGTAGTTTCTGCCGATGCAAAATATCTTCATGGATGTTTTTTACCGTTCATCAACATTTCAATGGTCTTGGCGAGCCTGTTTTGCCGCGTTTCTGGTCGTTTGGCCTCGTTGATCCATTGCACGTATTCCTTTCGGTGGGTGTAAGAAAGCTTGTCGTAACGGACTTTCGCTTCCGGATTTTGGATAAACAAATCGGCAAGTTCGGGCGGTAATTCCACTACACGTTCTTCGGTATCGCGCTGCACCGTGACATGCACAATGTCGCCTGCGTTTTTTCCGAGTTGCTTTCGGATGTCTTTTCGCACGATCAGAAAGTGACAATCGTGCCCCATTTTGGCAAGGCTACCTCGATATGGCACACCGTCGTAGGTGACTTTTACTTTTACCTGCCCGCGTACGCCGTAGGTTTCCTGTACGTCGTAGGGAAAATCAATGGAAAGTGCTTCGATCCCTTCCACGGCATTTAAAACGGCATCAAATTCAAGTATGTCGCTCATTTTCAAATGATTAAAGTCCGTAGGAGAGGGTGAGTGCCCAAGCGGAGTTTTTTAGGTTTCCAAAAAACTCTTTTGTAGTGAACGCGCCAACGTCTTTCAACCCACGCGATAGCCGGAAATGAAGTCCCAATCCGCCAAAATCAATACCTGCGCCTGCCTGCCAACCGAAGTCGTAGTCTTCGAAATTGGCCTTGACCAGGGTGGCCGGAATCTTCTCGATAGTACCGTCGGCGGTAACCAGTAAGGCGGCGTACCCCCCTGCATGGAGGTTTATGAAACCCAACAAGCGGTATTCGAGCGAGAGCGGCAATTCGATGTAGTTGATTTTGAAATCTGTGCGGTTGCCATTGACAAAGTCATAGGCGCCGCCTTTGGTCGTGAACAGCAGCTCTGGGCGCAACGACATCCGGCCTTTGGCAAGGGGGATTTGAGCAAACACGCCGCCCGTGATGCCGAGGCGCGATTTTTTGTCAGTGGCTTTGGCGTCGTCGTAAAGGTTGGAGCCGTTTACACCGGCTTTGAATCCAATCCGTGGTCGGCCGTCAGTCATTTGAGCGCTCAAGGAGCAAAGCCCGAGCAAAAACAAAATGGAAGGGAGGATGAGATTGCGAATCGGTTTCATAGTGAAGCAG
>JANMME010000076.1:0-11415 GCA_031373015.1 Saprospiraceae bacterium | reverse complement strand
AGTGCCCCCAAGTCTGTCACATCGGCTTCTACCCATTCTATTAGATCGGCCACATCTTTGATCAAGGCAAGGTCACTCGATTTGCGGCGCAATGCGCGGACTTTATAGACTTTTTGCAGCAGCAGGCGGACTAAATAGGAGCCTACGAACCCCGTAGCGCCCGTGACCAAAACGAGAGAATCTTTCTGCATTTGGAGCATTATTTTTTCAAGGCCTGGGTGTATTCGGCCACAGCCTGAATTTCTTCGGGGCGGAGAACCGTACCAAACGGGGTCATAAGTTTTTTACCGTTGGTGATGATGTTTACCCGCTCCTCAAGCGTGAGCGTGCTTTGAGTTAGGTCTTTAGCCCCATTGAGGCCGAGTGTGCCGTCAGCACCATGGCAAGTGACACATTTTTGCCGGAAAACGTCCATGCCCTCAGGGGCGGTTTTAGCCCCGCCCATTTGTCTGGAATCTGCAGTGTGGTGAGATGTTTCTTCCACTGCGGCACCACAAGCAGCGGAAAAAAGCAGAGTTCCCAAGAGGAATCGCTTAGAAATGTTGGGTATATTCATGTTTTTAGAAACTTGCCGTTCAGTCTAAAAATAGTACGTTTTGACTAATAAGCGGGCAAAGATGGGGCAGGTTTCTGACTTTGGGTCAAAATTTGCTGTTGGAATTTTTGCCGAAAGGCTCCAGATGATATTTTAAATTTGGTCTTTTATATGCAAAAAACAAAAATTTGCTCTTGGCAAGAGGATGAAATGAGGTTACATTTGCTGCCCGTTAATGTTTCAACACTTATCGCCCATACAAGAATCTAACTGAGTTTTACTTAGTGTTTGTTCATAGTGTTTGTTTTTTGTTTTGTCCCTGTTGAGTAGCAATATTTGACAGGGTTTTTTTATACCATAATGTCATGGCTACGCGGTTTTACTAGTGATTCAAAGACAAAAGCGATCCAAAATTTATATTAATTTAGTTAATTTTTTGGCCAAATTGGAATTTTTTCATTTTTGGCACACGTTTGGCTAACTGACTATTGCTTCATACAATAGAAACGGTTTAGTGAAAAAGCCCAAGGCAAACGTGCCTTGGGCTTTTCTTTTAGGAACGGGTGAATAATAACTTGTTACTTAATTATATCTGCCAGAGAAGATCGCTCAACGCAACAAGGTCAGGCTCCCGGCTTTTACTTTTTCCTCACCATTACATTTATAAAGCAAACGATAGAGGAAAACCCCCGGATTGGTGGGTTTGCCGTTGGATGTGCCATCCCAGGTGCCAAACTGTGTGGTTGAAGTGAACACGCGCCCGCCCCAGCGGTCAAAAATTTCGAAGGAAATAAATTCATCCACCGCAAAGGGATTGCTAATGCCAAAAACGTCATTGAGTTTGGGCGTTTCGCCGGGTGTGAAGGCATTGGGGATGAAAATTTGGTTGCAGTCGAGTGTTGCCGGGTCAATGACCGTGACGAGAATGGTATCGGTGGCTTCGCAGCCGTCAATATAGTTGAAAGTAATCTCGTAGGTGGTGGTTGCAGTAGGTGTGATTATAGGCTGGGAGGCGGTTGGGTTGTCTACCCCTGCAATGGGTGACCAGACAAATTGCCCGACACAATATTGGGTCACTGCGGGTTGGAATGCATTTCCGAGGTAAATCAAGGTGTCACGGGTCAATATTTGGTCGGCGCGAAGGTTGTATTTTTTAATTTCGTCTACGCTGAGTGCCTTACTATGAAAGCGCAATTCGTCAAAAGCGCCTTTAAATTCCAAATCGAGCGGACATACAGGGTCGCCGATAACAAGCGGTGTCATATTAAATAGGTCAATGCGCGCGGCAGAAGTGCGCGAATCGCGCAATATCCCGTTCACATAAAGCGAATAACGCGTGTTGCTTCGTGTGAGGGTAATGTATTGCCAACAAGCGTTTTTGTCCAACTCGGCAGTGACGTTGGCGAGCAGGGTATCATTTTCACTAATCCCGGAGCTAATGCGCCCAAATTTGTCGTTGTAACGCACCCAAAAAGCGTGAGTCAGATTGCAAGAGTCTTGCTTTGCCATTATCAGTTGGGAGGCATTTTGCTGACTGTTCTGAGGGGTTGGTCGGAAATAAAAGCTTACCGTAAAGTCGCTGGTACTGAACACGTCGGCGAAAGGCCCGACTACGTTAAGCAGGTCATTGTCATCAACGAAATTCATGGCCGAATCGCGCAAGCCGCAAGCACAACCAATACTGCCTTTAAGCGCGGCATTAGATCCATTGCCGCTATCGTCAACGCCTTTGCAGTTGTCAAAAGAGAAATAGGCTTCCAATTTGTCAGAAACAGTCTGGGCAGTAGCGGCGACAGAAAACAAAAAGAAAGAGAGGAGAAATAAGAATCGCATCCGTAGAATCGAGTTTTGGAAAGGTGGAGAGGTGGTTTAGGGTTTAGTTAGTTTAGGGGAGAAACGCCTCGAATGTCCAGAAAGTGTAGGCATTGGAATTGAAACGGTCTATGTGCCAGAAAACAACTTTTTTTATCGTCCGAGCATCCCGCCTAAATCACCCATTCCGGGCGGCATCATGCCCTGTAGGAGCTTGTTGGTTTCGAGGGCAGCTTGTTTCTTGGCTTCTTCCAAAGCCTCGTTCACGGCCACCAATACCAAGTCTTCAACTTGTTCCAAATCAGTCATGTCCAATTTGACGGGGTCGATCTTGATATTTTCAATGTGCAGGTCGCAACCGGCCTTTACCGTTACGGCCCCGTTTCCAGCGTCGGCTTCCACAAAAGTTTCGGCCAGTTTTTGTTGCAGTTCTTCTTGCTGCTTTTGGAGATTTCCGAGTAGGTTGTCGAACATAATTTATAAAGTGAGTAAGTGATGGGGCGATGGAGTGATTTGCGACGTTATGGGCTTAGAATGCTCTTTTATTTGACAAAAATAACAGTGTGATTGAAAGGTGTGGGCTCAATCACTTCATCGCACTATCACTTCATCGCTTCATAATCAGAGGCCGTCCGTTATAGCGTCTTTATTGATTTTGCGAATCATTCCGCGTAAAACCGCGCTTGCCCCCACCTCCACAAATTCAGTGATACCGTTGGCAAGCATGTTTTCAATGGTTTTTGTCCAACGAACGGGCGCGGTGAGCTGGGCAATCAGGTTTTTTCGAATTTCTTCCGGGTCGGTCACAGGCATGGCGTGTACGTTTTGATAAACGGGGCAGATGGGCTTTGAAAAATTTGCCGCATTGATGGCCTGTTCCAACTCGTCTTGCGCTGGTTTCATCAACGGGGAGTGGAATGCCCCGCCCACAGGCAACACCAGCACGCGCTTGGCGCCAATCGCGGTCAATTTTTCCACGGCTATCTCGATTCCTTTGCGGGAGCCAGATATGACCAATTGGCCGGGAGAATTGTAGTTGGCGGCCACAACGATTTCATTTTCAATACTTTTACAAACCTCCTCAACGGTCGCATCTTCCATTCCCAACACGGCAGCCATGGTCCCATCTGCCAGTTCGCAAGCTTTTTGCATGGCAGACGCCCTTTTATCCACAAGCAACAGTGCCTCTTCAAAAGACAAGGCCCCCACAGCACATAGCGCTGTAAATTCTCCCAACGAGTGCCCCGCGGCCGCAGCAGGCTGAAAAGCGGTTCCGGCAACTTTCGCCCGTATGATGCTTTCCAAAAACACTGCTGGCTGCGTCACGTTGGTCTGGGTCAAATCTTCTTTCGTTCCAAGAAACATCACATCGCTGATACGCCAACCGAGTATAGCATTCGCTTGTTCGTAGAGTTCGTTGGCTTGGGTGTTTGTCTCGTAAAGTTCTTTGCCCATGCCCTCTGTCTGAGAGCCTTGACCCGGGAATACATATCCTTTCATGTGTTAAAAATTTGCTACAGAATCTTCAGTTTAGCCCAGCGCGAATTGTTTTTGAATTATCCCCCAATGATTTCAGGCAGCAAAAGTAGTAAAAGGGAAAAACCTTCGCAGCAGAAACCTTTAGAGCTCAGCAACCCTTACTACTTTTGCCCGCTCTTTTGGGACTTTGCCATCAAACAGTTTGATAGATTTGATAGGAATACCGACTTGGCTTCGGATCAACAAATAAACAAATCCTCGTATCCACAAGCATAATGGCCCAACACTTCGACCTTCAGGCCCTCAACCATCAAATCCATCTCGAAAGCGGATTTATAGAACATCTAAAAGCCGAAACCGCCAAAGTCATCGTCGGTCAAGAGCAAATGCTCGAAAAACTGCTCATCGGGCTGCTGACCAAAGGTCATATCTTGCTCGAAGGGATGCCTGGGCTTGCCAAAACCCTGGCCATCAAGACCCTGGCCCAGGCTGTAGATGCCCGGTTCAGTCGCATCCAGTTTACCCCCGACTTGCTGCCAGCAGATGTGTTGGGCACGATGATATACAACCCTGCCCGTTCGGAATTTACGGTGCGCAAGGGGCCGGTATTTTCCAATTTTGTGCTCGCCGATGAGATCAACCGCGCTCCAGCGAAGGTGCAGAGCGCCCTACTGGAAGTCATGCAAGAACGGCAGGTCACCATCGGCTCAGAGACTTTTCCTTTGGAGGACCCGTTCCTTGTGCTTGCCACCCAAAACCCTATCGAGCAGGAAGGCACCTACCCGCTCCCCGAAGCGCAGGCCGACCGTTTTTTGTTGAAAGTAAAAATCGGGTACCCTTCTAAAGAAGAAGAGCGCGACATCATGCGTCGCAACCTTTCGGGCGACCAGCCCCTTATTCACAAAGTGCTTGATACCGCTACCCTGCTCCGTGCCCGTGAGGTGATGCATGGCATTTATATGGACGAAAAAATTGAGCAATATATCCTGGATATCGTATTTGCCACGCGCAATCCAGCTCAATTCGGACTAAAAAATCTTGCGCCGCTCATCCAGTATGGAGGCTCGCCGAGGGCCAGTATCGCACTGGCGCAGGCCTCCCGGGCCACGGCATTCCTGCGCCGCCGGGGCTATGTGGTGCCAGAGGATGTGCGTTATATCTGTGCCGACGCACTCCGGCATCGGATCGGGCTTACTTATGAAGCAGAAGCAGAAGGACTTACAGCCGAAGACATCATCATACGGGTGCTCAATGCCGTGGAGGTGCCTTAAAGGAATATTTTCGGTGCAAACCGGAGATCTAAAAAGGACGTGTTACATTTATTCCATAATCCCAGTTTTGTGAAGGTTTGTTAATCGGTTTTTTTCCTCGCCATTAATTTCGGAGCAGTTTTTGTAAGAATTGGACGAAACAAGTCTAAAAACCATCATGTCAGAATTCCCTAAGTTCATCGAACAAACCATCCTAAAGCCCGACACCAGCCTAGCCGAAGTACGTCGAGTTTGCGAAGAAGCTCAAAAGCATGGCTTTGCGGGCGTATGCATTCCACCTTATTTTGTACGCGAAGCCCGCCGGATCCTGGATGAGATCAGCCCCAAAACCCGTGTTGTGACCATAGTCGGTTTTCCGATGGGTTACTCGGCCATAGCAGCCAAAAGCGAAGAAATCAAACGTGCCACGGAGGATGGGGCAGACGAAATTGATGCTTGTATCAATATTGCAGCCATTAAAAGCGCACAGTGGAATCATGTAGGCAACGACATCGAAGCGTTAGCGCTCGCCACCAATATGCGTGGCCGCACACTTAAAATAATTCTCGAATGCGGGCTACTGAGCTCAGAAGAGATTCGACGAGTCTGCGAACTTGCCGAAGCCTCTCGTGTGGCATGGCTCAATACGGGCACAGGCTTCCACGGACACCCTGTTGCACCTGACATGGTGCGCACGCTCCGGGCAATTGCTCCCGCAACCATCAAGATCAAAGCCGCTGGGGGCATCCGCACTTTGGCAGATGCGGAGGCACTGCTTGAAGCCGGGGCTGACCGAATTGGCACTTCGGCAGGAGTAGAGATTGTTGGCACATCCAAGTGAGTTTTATCCAGTGAAAAAAATTTGTTCATAAATACATTCTTACTTACTTTCGTCCGCAACTAATCCTTCGTTTGCGATGACTACCAATTCCATGATTAAAAGCGGACAGCTCTTGGTGGCGGAGCCTTTTATGCTCGACCCATATTTCCGCCGTGCTGTAATATTGCTTTGCGAACACCATGAAGATGGGAGCGTTGGCTTCATCCTGAATAAAAAAACAGATATGAAGGTGAACGACCTCATCAATACTTTCCCAGACTTTGAGTCTGAAGTCTTTTATGGCGGGCCGGTGCAAACCGATACGCTGCACTACGTTCACAATGTCGGCGATTTGTTGGAAGAAAGTATCCAGCTTACGGATGGCGTATGGTGGGGCGGCGATTTTGACAACCTCAAATTCCTGATAACCAGCGGTTTAATAGAGCCAAATAACATCCGATTCTTTGTCGGCTACGCAGGCTGGTCGGGCGGGCAGCTCGAAGAGGAAATGGAAATTGGCTCCTGGGTGACGGCGCACATGCACGCCAACTACCTTTTCAAATCCAAGCCCTCCAACCTTTGGAGTCAGGTAATGTACAACAAAGGCAACCGATTTGAGATCATTGCCGATATTCCTGAATACGTGAGCTGGAATTAATAGGGCACCGAGACCTATATAAATTGTTTTTGTCCAGTTTCGACTAAATCCGAAGATCAAAAGGAGGAAGGATTTTCGCGGAAAACTACCTTTGCCCAAATATCCTTCCTTCTGGTATGAATAGACTTACACTTGCACTTCCCCTAATTGCCCTTTGCTTTTCGGGCTTTGCCCAAAACAACTCCCACATTACAGGTAGCCTTCAGGCCAACGGCAATTTTTTCTTCGCCTCCGATTCCGTGCTCGGCACGGCGGGCATCCCACAATACGACCACCAGAAGTTTGGCGCCGAAACCTGGCTTTCCCTCAATTATTCGCACAATGGTTTGGATGCGGGCATGCGTTTTGACATGTTCAACAACTCTAACTTGTTCAATCCCAACGCGTCGTATTCTGATGTGGGCATCGGGCGCTGGTATGTGCACAAGCAGATTGACAAGTTTGATATTTCTGGCGGATACCTCTACGACCAAATTGGATCGGGTATCATCTACCGTGCTTACGAGGAGCGTACGCTGATGATTGACAATGCGTTGTTTGGCGCCCAAGTGGGTTACCAGATCAATGACAATTGGAAAGTGCGGGCGTTTACCGGGCGACAAAAACAGCAATTTGACCGATACGGAACAATCCTCAGAGGGGGCGTTATCGAGGGTTTTATCAAACCTGACTCTACCAAAAACTTCTCGCTTGCACCAGGGGTTGGCATCGTAGGGCGTACCTTCACGGATGAGACCATTGACGATGCCAAGTTTGAAGTAGCAGGCTATTTAAAGGACGAACAGATTGATCTTCAGTACAATACTTATGCTGCAACCGTTTTTAATACCTTGACGGCAGGCGATTTTACCTGGTATCTGGAGGCGGCGACCAAAACGAAAGATGTGATTAACGATCCCAATGAGCCACGCTCTATTATCATAGGCAACGTACTTGACACCGTCAATGGAAAACTTGTTAACCGCGAAGGCTACACCATTTATTCAAGTCTTGCCTACTCTAAAAAAGGCTTTGGCATAACCCTTGAAGCCAAGCGCAGCAAGTATTTTTCATTCCGTCAGAACCCCAATGCCCTGGGTGTGCAGGGAGCAATCAATTTTTTGCCCCCTATGGCAAAACAGAACACCTACCGACTCACTGCCCGATTTGCCCCCGCCACACAAGAGCTGGGAGAGCAAGCGCTGCAATTGGACGTACGATATAAACTCAGCAAAAAACTTTCGGTGGGGGTCAATTTTTCGGACATCCAGTTTTTGGACGGAACGGAACTCTATCGCGAGATCACGCCCGAATTCACCTACAAACAGAAGCGCAAGTGGCAACTCATCGGCGGTTTGCAGATTTTGAAATACAATATCTTTGTTTATCAGGGAAAAGACAGCTATGTAAACGCACTCACCCCTTATGCTGAATTTTTGTATAAATTCAGCCCGCGGAAATCCATTCGCGTAGAAGGGCAATACCTCGCTACCGAAGAAGAATTTGGCTCATGGGTAAATGGCCTGGTGGAAGTTGGATTCGCTCCCCATTGGATTTTTTATGCTTCGGACATGTACAAATTGGAACATGGAACACTAGACCCGAGCCTTTCGCCCGAAAAAGCGAAAGAGAAAACAAAGTATGATGGCACACACTTCCCTTCCGTGGGCATCGTATATTCGCGGAAATCCAACCGAGTGTCGTTGGCTTATGTGAAGCAAGTAGAAGGCATCAATTGTGCAGGCGGTATTTGCCGCTTAGAACCGGCCTTTCACGGGGCCAGACTTACCCTGAATTCATCGTTTTAAATCTACAAAGATTTAGCCCCGCTGGGGCTTTTCAAAAACCCGGATGACACTTGTTTGTCGCCAACTAAATTCAGTTTTTATGAAAAACGCACTATTTTTCCTTTTTCCCGCAGCTTTGTTGTTCTTGGCAGCCTGCAAAGAACAACCCATTCTTATTCCCGATCCAAGCCTCAATGTGACCGGGCGAACCGTTTTGGTGGAAGAGGTGACCGGGGTGCGCTGCCAAAACTGCCCTATGGGCTCTCAGACCCTGGTGGCCTTGCAGCAACAAAATGGCGCTGACAAACTGGTCGTTGCATCCATCCATGCCGCAGGGAACTTTTCTATTCCATACAGTAATCAGGAAGATTTCCGCTCGCCTGAAATACAGGAATTGGCCAATTATATTGGCCCGCTCGAAGGATTCCCCACGGCATCTATAGACCGGCGGCTGTTGACAAACGAGACCTCTATTTTCATTACGCCCTCTACTCGTTGGGGGGGAGAAATAGCGCAAGATTTGCAGCAAGACCCTAGCCTGGCCATTTCTTTGGAAAACACTTTTGACCCTGCCTCCCGCGCACTTAACATCAAAATTGGCATCTTACCCGATCAGGAGCTCACGGGAGAGCACCGATTGACCATTTTGATCACTCAAGACAGTATTGTTAGTCAACAACTCAACGGAGCAACGCTCAATCCAAATTATATTCACCGACATGTTGTGCGCGATGTGGTCACTGCCCCGAGTGGCGATATTATCGTTGAGGCACTCGAAGCGGGCCAATTGGTCAACAAAACGTATAACGTGTCCCTTCCCGCAACTTGGGAAGCAAAGCACTGCAGCGTAATTGCCTTCGTCCATCGGGGTGACGTTGACAAGGAAGTGCTTCAAGTGGTGGAGAAACACGTCATAGAATAATGTTTTTCTTGGACAGGAATGACCCCGTTGAAAGTTTTGGACTTTGGCGGGGTTCTTTTTTTAAGCAGTAGTACCTTCGCCGCAGTAAAACCAGCCCCACCCTTTCACCACACGGAATATTGGTAATAAGAAGGTATTTCCAAGCCATATACCGTTAACCGCTCAAACAATGTTTCAGCTAACCGAAGAACATCTCGCCGTACAACAAGCAGCAAGAGATTTTGCCCAAAACGAACTCAAACCAGGCGTTATCGAGCGCGACAGCAAAGCCCAATACCCGACAGAACAAGTAAAAATGATGGCCGAACTGGGTTTCCTTGGCATGATGGTATCGCCTGAATATGGGGGCGGGGGCATGGACACGCTGTCTTATGTACTCGCCATGGAGGAAATTTCAAAAGTGGACAATTCCTGCTCTGTAATTATGTCGGTGAACAACTCACTGGTTTGCTGGGGTATTGAGGTGTATGGCACTGAAGCACAAAAACGCAAATATCTGCCCAAGCTCGCTACCGGAGAATGGATTGGCTCCTTTTGCCTCTCCGAACCAGAAGCAGGCTCAGATGCTACCAGCCAACGCACTACCGCAGTGGATATGGGCGACCACTACCTGCTGAACGGCACTAAAAACTGGATCACCAATGGCGCGACCTCCAAACTCCACCTCGTAATGGCGCAAACCGATGTGCCAAAAGGCCATAAGGGAATCAATTGCCTCATCGTGGAAGCAGGCTGGCCGGGGGTGACGATCGGCGCAAAAGAAGACAAACTTGGCATCCGCTCTTCCGACACCACTTCTATCATGTACTCCGATGTGAAAGTGCCCAAGGAAAACCGAATTGGGGAAGATGGCTTTGGATTCAAATTCGCGATGAAAACCCTTTCCGGTGGGCGCATTGGAATCGCATCGCAAGCATTGGGCATCGCGGCTGGAGCTTACGAACTCTCAGTGGCTTACGCGAAAGAACGCCAAGCATTTGGCAAACCCATCAGCCAGCATCAAGCCATCGCTTTTAAGATAGCAGACATGGCAACTGAAATCGAGGCCGCCCGCTTGCTCGTATATCGCGCTGCTGCCATGAAAGACCAGCACCTTAACTACGACCAAGCTGCCGCTATGGCAAAATTATTTGCTTCGGATGTGGCCATGCACCACACGGTGGAAGCGGTGCAAATCCATGGAGGCTATGGTTTCGTGAAAGAATACCATGTAGAGCGGCTGATGCGCGACGCGAAGATCACACAGATTTACGAAGGCACTTCCGAGGTGCAGCGTATCGTCATATCGCGCAACGTACTTAACGGCGAACTCTATGTGCCCATGATGCCCATTTGATGTAATGTGTCGAACAAGGCATTCCGTTCCCAAAGGATTCATCGTTTAGTCCTTCACCATCTCAACCCAGCGCCTCACGGGCACCCGATTGAGAGGCGACCACTCGCCAGTTTCCCAATTAAGGGCTTCTAAACCTTTGACATTCAGTTTGTAATCAAACTGCGAGGGCGTGTCGTGTGTGTAGCCGTGATAGTAAAATTCCTTGCCCATTTCTTTGGCGATGAGCAATTCTAAAAGCATGGTGAGCGTGCCCAGGCTTCGACGGCTGTGTGCGGGATTGAACACACAATAAGTGCCTGAAACGGCCTTTTCCCCCAAATGAAAAAAAGAGCAGGCAATGAGTTCGCCTTCCAAATGCACAGCAAGTTCACGACCTTCGGTAGGGAATGTATTGGGGTACTCGGAGTGAATAAAAGAGCCGAGCGTGGTAGATTGTTTTTCGTGGAATCGTTCCCGGTGCAGATCGAAAAGCCGCTCGCGTTCAGCATTGAATTGAGCGGAGGCGCTTATTACCTGGAGGTCGGCGTTGCGCCGGAGCGTTTGGCGCTGACTTTTGGTAAGTTCAAACTGGGCCAAGCGCACCCGAAGCGGGATCGTGTGGCAGAGTTTGCGGCGCCATGTTGAAAAATTGTGCCGCACAAATCGCCGACCCAGCAATCGCCACCCCTCAGAGAGAATGCGATCCAAACCGGCAGGCTCTAATTGAACCATTTCGGCCCGTTCGTCAATCACATTTTCTAGGATGGTAGTCGCACTCATGAGGGGCAAATTTCGGCATTCAATCTTTGCCAAAGCAGAGAAATATGAGTCATCCCGAATTTTGAGTTTAATACGTCC
>JANMME010000068.1:0-9237 GCA_031373015.1 Saprospiraceae bacterium | reverse complement strand
TGACAGGACCCGCTGTAAGTATTGATCCAAATTGCTCCGGCGAAAAGACCTATACCTGGAAGTACACGGATTGCACAGACATTACAGCGGACTGGGTTTATACTTACACGATAACTCCGCCGAGCTTCAGCATGCCGGCTTCAGGTGAATCAACCGTGGCATGTCTCGCTGCTGCTCAGGTAGTTCCCACGCCGCCCGTGGTCAATAATTCATGCGGTGATCCCATGACGGTGAGCGGGCCTGTTGTGAGTGCTGATCCAATTTGTACAGGCAGAAAAACCTATACCTGGACCTATACAGATTGCACAGGCGCTACGGGAGAATGGAAGTATGCTTATACCATTGCCCCGCCAAGCTTCAATCTGCCCGCTCCGGGCGGTTCCAGCGTGGCGTGTCTGGCTGCTGCCCAGGTGGTTCCTACACCGCCAGTGGTCAATACCGCTTGCGGTGACCTGCTATTGGGTACCGGCCCCGTGGTGAGCGCCAACCCCGCTTGTTCCGGCCAAAAAACGTATACCTGGACCTACACCGATTGCACGGGCAATGCCGCTGCCTGGGTGTACACTTATTCGATCAACCCGCCGAGCTTTACGCTGCCCGCTCCGGGCGGTTCAAGTGTGGCGTGTCTGGCTGCTGCTCAGGTGGCTCCTACACCGCCAGTGGTCAATACCTCCTGTGGTGATCTGCTATTGGGTACCGGCCCCGTGGTGAGTGCCAACCCCGCTTGTTCAGGCCAAAAGACCTATACCTGGACCTACACCGATTGCACGGGCAATGCCGCTGCCTGGGTGTACACTTACACGATTAATCCACCGACTTTCAGTCTGCCAGCACCTGGAGGCTCTACCGTGAATTGCGTCGGGACGCAAGTCGTTCCTGTGCCGCCAGTTGTAACGGGATCTTGTGGCTCACTGCTGATGGTTGCAGGTCCTGTGGTGAGTGCAAATCCAAGTTGTATAGGCACCAAAACGTATACCTGGACGTACACGGACTGCACGGGCAATACCGCCGACTGGGTGTACACGTATACCATTCTGCCCGAGCCTGCCTGTGATGTAAAGACGATCAATTGCATCAAGTATGAGCTGCTCGGCATCACCAAGAACGCCAGCAACCAGCATAGTTTCAGGATTCGGGTAACCAATAACTGCGGCAACAAACTTTCCTATTTTGCGGTGCAACTGCCCAATGGGGTAATCGCGAAGGCGCCTTTAAATGATGCGATCATCACGGCTGAAGGAGGTCGAAAATACAAGGTTAGAAACCCCAATTATTCACCTTTTTATTCCGTCCGTTTTAGTTCCCAGGCCGACAGTATTTCCAATGGGCAATCGGAAATTTTTGAATATAAGCTGCCACCACAAGCGGCTGTTCCAACCTTCATTCACGTGATCGTTCGCTTAGCGCCTCAAGTGTTTTACGAGGCGCATTTGAATACGTTTGGTTGTGAAATAACCCCGTCCTCCAACCGGGAGCAGTCCGATGAAAATCTATCGGAGGTACGATCGAGCGCCTATCTGATTTATCCAAACCCGAACTCGGGCAACTTTTCGCTGGAACTCAGCCAACCAGCGACTTCCGGCATGTTCTTCCGCTTAGTAGACCTAAGGGGGCAATTGATGAGCAGCCAGGATGCGGTGCCCGGCACTTCCGTACAGACTTTCCAAGCCAACGAACTCCCACCCGGACTCTATTTCCTTGAGATACTTGCCGAAGGGAAACGGGTAGCCGTAGAAAAATTTGTAAAGCAGTAGCATTTCACCTTGTTAAGCCTTCGCCAAACAACACAGCCCGTCCGATATTCTCGGACGGGCTTTTTGGGTTGAAGGGGGGTAATGTTATAGGAAGGAAGATTGGTTGGCCGGTAGAACCGGCGCGAATAGGAGGCACAAGGCTTGTACCGCCTAGCCCCGGCTACGCATAACCAAACCCAAAAATCCCGAAGGGATTGCATGTTTATAGCAACTGGCAGCATACAAATTTTAATCCTGAAGGGATTATATGTTATGTGCAACGTATTGACATACAATCCCTTCGGGATTTTGAACGTATCGTGGCGATTGTGCTATAAACATATAATCCCTTCGGGATTGAAGCAATACAAGACTTAATATGCGCAGCAGAGGCTCGGCGGTAGCAGCCTTTGCGCCAGCGGGGCTCCCGATTTTATATCCGCGATGAAAAAAAAGTTGCCCGCGCCCAAAGGCACAGGCAACTTGCTCAAAATGTTTCATTTCATCTTTTCTTACCGTAGCACTTCCACCTGCCGCTTCGCACTCCCTTTTGCCGTCTGAACGATCAAATAGTACATGCCAGAAGGCATTTCATCTACTTGGATCACAGCATTTTGGGTGGATTCCGCAGGTTCTTCGCGCTGCATTACGGTGCCCAGGGCATTATACAGGGTCCAGGATTGAATATCCGAATCAGTACTCAAAGTAAACTGCTGGGCGGCCGGGTTTGGAAAAACTTTCATGCTGCCTGCTTCCGTTGGCTGGCTGGAACGCTCAGCGATCTCTGGCCCAACCAGCAACATTTCTTCCTCCTCGTTTCCAAAGTCACCCGAAAATTCCTCGCCTCCGTCAGGATTGAAACCCGCGCCCGTCGCAGGGCGAACATTGAAATCTGTCAAGCGCAAGCCCCTGTCGGAAACGTGGCTCCAATAGGAATAGAAACCGTTCCAGTTGCTTTCGTAGAGCGCGTAGCCGTCGCTGCCTGCGAGGAAGGTGCCTGAATAGATCGTGTTGTTCCCTGTTCCGTCGGTGTCGAGGTCTACCAAGCGGTACCCTTGTCCGTTCAATTCGCTCCATTTGCTGGTAAAATTGGCCCAGCTGTTGGCGTGCCAAAGCGCATACCCGCCTGAACCCGCTTTGAAAACACCTGCATATACCGTGGAACCACCTGATTTGTACACTTCCACATCCACGAGCCGGTAGCCTTGCCCGCCCAATTCTGACCATTTTGCGTTGAACGCTGCTTGCGTCATGCCGGCAAAAAGGCCGTATCCCCAGTTTCCTGCGCCATACACGCCGGCATACTTGAGGTTTCCATTCACATCGGTGAAAACTTCAAGGTCGAGCAATCGGTATCCTTGACCTGAAAGTGTGCTCCACTCTGCGGTGAATGCGGCCCAAGTGGTGCCCAATTGCACTTTGGAGACACCCGAACCGGCCCGCCATACGGCTGAATATTCAATATTGTTGCCCACTTTTGTAACGCTCATGTCGGTCATGCGCAGGCCGCCATTCTTATAGTCGGTGTCTTTCTGTTGCAGTGCTGCGGCTGTGGCACCGGCCAACATGGCGTGCCCATCCGTACCGGCACGAAATACACCGTTGTAAACAAGCGTGCCGTAATAAGGCTTGGCGCTGCTGGGCCAGATGAATGGGCGGGTAGTTGTATAACCTGGCAGACCATGGGCCGTCATGGGAGTCCAATCAGCGTTGGAAACAAGGCTGGTAAAACTGGATTTGGAGATCACAAAACCCGTATTGAACAACAGCGGACGGAATGGCCCGGTTTCGATGTCTGTCTCCTTGCGAACGTGGATGTGCAGGTGTGGGCCACTGCTGCTGCCCGAGTTGCCCGCCAGTCCGAGGAAATCGCCCTTTTTTACCACTTTGCCGACTACCATCATGGCAGGGTTCAAAGAGCCTTTCTGCATGTGGGCATAGAGTGCGATGTTTTCGCCGTGCTGGATGTAGAAGTGGTTGCCGCCACCGCCATGGAGGTAATCGCCCCAGTTTGCTTCCTGACCAGGCTTTGGGTTGTTGGGTACGGTGTTAACGAATTCTTTCACCACACCATCAGCCATGGCGTAAACAGGCTTGCCCCAAACCCTTGCATGTGCGTTTTCAGTGCCATTGGTACCGGGGAGGTTGTAAGTCCAAACACCATTTTCCAGGCCTTGAACCGACAAGTCGTAGGCAAATACCTGACTGCCGCCGCCGTGTGTACTGCCACCTTGCCAAACTTCATTGCTGGCGAGGTCAAAAGCGCGGAAAGGCATTCCAAAGGTTTTCGTGTAGGGCGTCAGCGATTTGGTTGTTACAACCGGGGTAGAAAAGTTGTTGAAATAGAGTTTCACGGTGAGGGAAGTCGGCAGCGGTGCATCTAGGTACAATACATCACCTACTTCATGGTAGTCGCGGCTGTTTTGCCAGGCTTGCCAGGTGTTTGGGGTGATAGCGCCCATGGAAAAATTAAAGGTTTTGGATTTTGACACACCACTCTGGACGTATTCAAAGACGACCTTGTTCCAATAGATGCTGTTGACTTCCTTGTTTTTGACCCAAATTTTGAGCGATACCTGGGCTTTCCCAGCCTGACTGCCCGTCCAGGCAGCCACTGTTTCGTACAATAGGGCATTTCCTTCCAGCTGATCGAACACCACATCCACGGTGGGTGCATTGTCTGGAGAAGTGGGGCTCTCAATGATTCCCCAGGAAGGCGGGGTGTTGATGTCGGAATTTGATACCCGATGGGTTTGAGAACAACCAAAACCATTTTCATTCGGGTCGTGTACATGTTGCGCCGAAAGCGGCATGGAGCAAAAAAGTTGCATCATCAAAATGAAGCAAAAGGATGGGGCGAAGGCTGAAAAGAGTTGTTTCATTGAACGTTTAATTTTTGTTAGTAAGGTAAGCGTTTGTTTCCCGATCAAAGCGACTTGCAATGTTTCAAACCGTTTGATGCAACAAAAGTGCAGGCGCTGCCGAGCCGCCGCCCAACGGTTGAGGGAAAGGCCATATCGAATGAGTCATCGGTAAAAAGTACCTTTGTTTCAAATTGAAAAAGCGATGGAATACTTTGATCAGCGTTTCAGGTTTTTGTGCCTTCAGGCTTGCTTGATCTGTTTTTTTGCGCCCAAGCTGTGCGCGCAGAAGGCTGATCTGGTGCCTGAATACGAAAAAGCCCTCCGCGAGGCGACTACCGATAGCGCCCGGGCCATGGCCCTTCAATACCTGGCTTTTAACCTTGCCCACAGCGATCCGAAACGCAGCGTAGAATATGGCAACGAAGCTTTACAGGTCGCTGAAAAATCGGGCAATGCCTGGCTGCTTTCACGATGCCAAAACGGCGTGGGTTGGGCGTTCTTTTCAGGTGGGAACTATGCCAGGGCCCGAACCCTGCTCGATTCATCCATCCAGTATATGCGCGCCAACCAGGATTACTTCGACCTGGCGCCGGTTTGCAACAATCAGGGTTGGGTTTGCTTGAAACAAGGCGACAACCTCGGCGCCCTCCGTTATTTTCGGGAAGGACTGAATGCTGCCGAAGCGAGCAAGGATAATGGTCGAATTGCTTTTATGAATCGCAGCTTGGGATCGTTTTACAACGCGCAGAAAGAATACGACAAATCCATTCCGCATATACAACGGGCTTTGGAGATGTTTACCGTGCTGCGGGATACCGGACAAATCAGCGATTGCCTGATTTCACTTGCAAATGCTTTTAGCGGTTTGGGGCAAGATGAGACCGCCATTGAATATTATAAAAAGACCCTGCCTATAACCCAGCAGAAAGGCGATGTGCTTGGCGAGGCATTGATCTATGAAAACTGGGGGATGGCGCTCAGTACCATGGGGCGCTTCGACGAGGCATTTGCAAAAATGGAATCCTCCCGCCGACTGCTGGAACGCTTGGACGAACAAATTGAGTTGGCATTCCTTCATCTTACCATTGGCAAAACCTACCTGATGAAAGGCGACTCATTGCAAGCGATTGTTCCGCTGGAGAAGGCCCGGCGAATTAGTACGGTGCTGCAATTAGATGATGTGCTGACCGAACTTTTGCCCGAGCTGCACAGGGCGTATTCCGCCATTGGCGCCCCCGAAAAAGCCTACCAAACGCTTCTGGCCTACCAAACCTTGCGCGATACCAGCGCAGCTGAAGCCGGTCAACGCGAACTGCAACGGCTCAAGACGGAATTCGAGACCGAGCGCAAGGAGAAGGACATCCAGATCAAAACGCTGGAAAACACGCGCCTGCAATCTCGGTTTGGGCTCGCATTGGCGGGCCTCGGGGTGGCACTTATGGCTGGTTTTGCTTTTTATTACCGGGCCAGGCAACGGCGGAAAACCAATGCCGTGCTAAGGGCAAAAAACCTCGAAGTCCTCGCCCAAAAAACAGAAGCGGAACGGCTGCGCGAGCGCGCGGAACATTCTGAAGCCGTTAAGGAGAAATTCCTCGCGGCGATGAGCCATGAGATTCGGACGCCCATGAATGCCATCGTTGGTCTCAGTCAATTGCTGGATGCAGACAATCACGAACCCACCGTGGCGCACAATATTTCCATCATCCGGCAATCGAGCGAGCATCTGATGACCATCCTCAATGATGTGCTGGACCTTGCCAAAATCGAGGCGCAAAAAATAGAATTGCGCCCTCAGCCCATTGTATTGCTGGCACAACTGCAGTTCATCCGCGACACATTCGCAGCCCGAGCGCGTGAAAAAGGGATTGTGCTCCGGCTTGAAACTGACGCAAACTTGCCTCAAAACATCATCGCCGACCCGGTGCGTTTTGGCCAGATACTTAATAATCTGGTGTCAAACGCCATCAAGTTCACGGAATCCGGAGAGGTCGTTATTTCCGCGTCCCGAGCCGATGCACCCACAGATCCATCTACCCATCTACCCATCACTTTTTCAGTAAAAGATACCGGTATTGGTATCCCACTAGAGCGGCAAGCCGCTGTATTTGAGGAGTTTACTCAAGCAGATTCGGGCGTTGCGATCACTTATGGCGGCACTGGGCTGGGTTTGAGTATTGCACGCAGCCTCGTCGAACAAATGGGGGGAGTACTTCAATTGCACAGCCAACCGGGACAGGGCACTGAATTTTTCTTTACCTTGAATTTGCCCGTCGCCCATTCAGTTAGCCTGGATGAACAGGTTCAAAACGAGGGCAAAACGGTCATCCCCAAGCTTATTTGCAAAGCCCCCGTCCAGATTCTTTTGGTAGAGGACAATGAATTCAACCAGGCGGTCGCCCGGCAAACGATTGCAGCGATTTGTTCGGAAATCACCTTCGATATCGCAGACAGCGGCGAAGAAGCCCTGGAACGGGTAAAAACCAAGCCTTTTGACCTCGTTTTGACCGACCTGCAAATGCCTGGCATAGACGGCTACGAAACGGCGCGCCGGTTGCGACATTCTAATTTTGAAGCGCCTATTGTAGCCTTGACGGCAAGCGCGGCCCGCACCGAAGAACCCAAATGCCTGGAGGCGGGGATGCAGGAAATGTTGCTCAAACCCATCGCACCTTCAGCAATGGCGGAAATGCTGCTTCGGTATATCCCTCAAAAACTTGCGCCAGCAGTTTATTCAGAATCAACAGAAGACGCTTCCAGCCAAATCACTCCGATCCCTCCGGCACTGCTACATTATGCAGGCGACAACCCGACGATGGCGCGGCAACTTTTAAGCATCATCCAAACAGAACTGGCCGAACACCTGCCGGCGATCCGACAACTTAGATCCATTTTAGACGATGCCCTGATCCGAAAAAAGGTCCATAAAATGCGGCCACAGCTCATGGCGCTTGGACTGGAGGAGCATAGAGCATTGTTAGATGCCATCGAACAGAGCGCCCAGGCAGACGCTGAATTTTGGGCGAATGTCCGCAACCTGGAGTCTGTTTTAGAAAAAACACTTTCGGAAATAAGTGGTTGAACCATCTGCGTAACATCTGCGTGAACCATCTGCGTGAACCATCTGCGCGAAATAATCCCGCGCCTGCACCTAATATTATAAACAATGGAACTGATCCGAACGCTCATTATAGAAGACGACCCTTTTGCCGCCACGCAATTGCGCTTGCTGTTGCAGGACCGTCACCCACGCCTGAACGTCCTTGCCACCTGTGCGGATGGTGTGGAGGGTTTGCAGGCTATTCAAGGTTTAAAGCCCGATCTTGTTTTCACGGACGTGGAAATGCCGAATCTGAACGGGCTCGAAATGTTGCGAAGCCTGGAAAAGCCCGATTTTGAGGTTGTTTTTATCACCTCTTTTGATAAGTACGCCATTGGGGCCCTGCGGCTCAGTGCGTTGGACTACCTGCTCAAACCCGTCAACCCGGCAGAACTCGATGCCACGGTGGATCATTTTTTCAAAAAAAGATCCGCCAAACTCCGCAGCGAGGGCATTATCCAAAATTTCCTGCACAACATGAGCACCGGCGAAAACGCGCAGCAGCGGCTTGCGGTGGCCACCACCGAGGGAACGCATTTCGTTCCTCTGGCCGACTTGTTCCGCGTGGAAGCAATGTCCAATTATGCCCGGATCTTCGCCCGGAACAGCAAACCAATTTTAGTTTCAAAAACCCTCAAGGACCTTGAAGAATCGCTGCCCTCCAACATTTTTCTGCGGATACACAAGTCGCACCTGGTCAACCTGTTGCACATAAAAAACCTGCTTCCGGAGCAGCGGGTTGGCCTCTCCAACGGCGATGTGCTGGAGGTGTCGAGGAGGCGGTGGGCGGAGGTGCAGCGGGCGGTGGGGTGATGTGCTACAATTTTTTATACATCAGGTCCTCCTTTTTCGCGCCCGGGATTTCCCCCTCGTGCCGCTTCAGACAATTCATCGCATGTCCTACGGTCTTGATCGTTTTCAACTCGGCTTCTACCATTTCTGGGATAATATGCGGCAAAGCGGAGAGGAGCGTCTTTTCAAGGCCGTTCAAGGGCGCATGGGAAAAGTCAAGGTCTTCCCAGCCGTCGGGCAATTGGGGCTCTTGAATCACCGGCCAGGTATTCACGTCCCTAACTTCTGGCGAAGTAAATACTTCATAAAAAATAGGTGCATCCTTATCCCGATCCGTCAAATGGCCAAGCCCCCATTTTTCGCACATCGTATGCAGGAATGAGGTGTGGTGGTAAGTCTTGTTGACAATGGTGTTGGGCTTGATATGCGCAGAAACCATGATCATCGGCACTCGAACGCCCAGTCTGTCGAACTTGAAACCATCTTCCCCTTCAACTGGAGGATTATTGGGAGAAACGGCACTGGGGGGCGGCACGTGATCGTAGCAACCGCCATGTTCATCATGGGTAATAATCAGTAAGGTGTTTTCCCAATTATTTCCCTTTTCTGAGTTAGATTTTCTGATGGCATCATACACTTGCCAAATCAGTTTTTCGCCCATGAGTACAGAGCCCGTGGAAGCTGGGCCGTACAGCAAAGAATCAAATGAAGAAGGGTGTTGATCGTTGTGCGGCGTGAAAAATCGCGGCTC
>JANMME010000032.1:0-3974 GCA_031373015.1 Saprospiraceae bacterium | reverse complement strand
TGTCCTAGAATAGGTTTACACCAAAAGTAACCGTTCAAACCCTCCATATACTCGCAAGCAAAACCAAGTCCAACAGAAAGCAATCATTCCCCAAATCCTACTAAGCCGCTCCCCGTTCATTTGGGCGGCGGCTTTTACCTCAGCAATCAACAGACATTCAACCTTATCTACCATAAAAAAAGCAATCTTCCTTTTCGCAACCCTGACCTGTTAGTTGAAACTTGAATCCACCAACCCATAAGCTTATCATACACCATGACACAACAATCCTTCCCCTGGAAAAGCCTCGACCTTCAGGAATTTACTACATGTGACAATGCCACCTTACATTATCATTATCAAAAAGCGGAAGACAAAGAGCCTGTTGGCACCATTGTTATTAATCTAGCCTGGACCATGTCCCCTGATGTGTGCTCTCCGCTGTTATTGACCAATTTGAAGATAAAAAAGCATTATGACGTTTACATTGTGACCGTTCGCGGCTACAAAAGAGAAGTTACTTACGGGAATTGTGTGGACAGATGCGCCGTTGACCTGCATGAATTCATTCGCACTTTTAAAATTGGCCAATTCATTGCCATGGGGCATTCCATTGGCGTGGCAATATGGTGGCAGTATATGCTGACCTATGGGCAAAAGCAATTTTCCAAGTTTATCTTGCTGGATGAGATGACCATGTTGCTCCAAAATCCTGCAAATTCAGCTGTTCAAAATACAGAATACGGCGCTATTGTGCCTCTAGATGATTTATTTGTAGCATACAATGCATTGATGCAAGGAGATATAAACCCTATAGAGGCCAAAGCCTTTAGAAACGCTCAAATACTGACCCAACTATCACTCGTCTTTCAAGCAAATCATCCAAATATTGTTGGCGACATCCTGGAGAAGGTCAATAATTACGGATTTAGGTCTACTGCTCAAATATTGTACTCCAATCAAACCAACAACTGGATAGATAAATTACTCAACAATAAAATAAACATTCCAACCTATTTATTTTGTGGCGAAAAAAGTGTTGTTCCTTATCAATCTGTTTTATATCAAAAACAGTTTTACACCGATAGCCGCATCCATGTTTTTGAAGGTTTAACCAGTTCACACTTTGCCTGGATGGAAAATTACCATGAATTTAATGAAAAAATAAATGAATTTATTTTTTTGATTGAGTAAGATTTGGATTTGCATACCAGTCCTTGGTGAATACCCTGCCACCCTCGGCAATATCACTGAATTTCCGCTTACTGGATTTGTGGCAGAACGGCAGCGTGCCAGAAGGGTTTAATTAACTATCCGCCCGGGTGCTCTCCAATCAAAAAAAGTACCCGACGAATATTGAGCAATTCAGGTCTGTTAAGTTTCAGTCGTTCAATTGTGGCCCTACCGATGGAGGTTTGACCTAGAACCAGTGTAAAATCTTCATTTCAAAAGAAATGAACATTCCAATCATCCAAACGAGGATTAAAAAGTGGCACCCGCTGCCCAGTCGCAGGGTCAATGGCATTGGTAAAATTGTACTTGAAATTGTTACATCCCTGGCAAGCAAACGCGAGGTTGTGAAGGCTGGTCAAACCGCTTTGAGACAGTGGGATGATATGTTCTAAAACAAAGGATGTAGGCGAATAGCCAGCAGGAGATTTGCAGTACTCGCAACGATAGCTGGCACGTTGCGCGACAGATTGTTGCAATTTAGTTGGCATAATCGTCCTGCAATATGCCCATTTCGCGCATCAATTCTTTTGGATTTCGATTCCGGAGCAACGCCAATTCATAGGCAGCTTCCAGACGTTGAGCGTTCGCGCTTTCTATTTGCCGGGTCATTTCAATCAGTTCCTTCAGTTCCTTCTCAGTTATAATTTCCGCTGATTTTTTTTGAACGAGTGTTTCATGACGACTCCAAAAATCATCTGAAAACCCGAGGTTTGTTTTTTGGAGCAAGGCAGATTCATATTCTGGTTTTTTGGTACGCAAGTGCCGTAGTTGATGCCTAACTGCATCAATAATATACGTTTGAATAGACTGGTTAGAGTCCTGGCTTAACTGGCTAAGTTCTTCCTCAATTTCGGAAGGCAGATGAAGTTGAATGGTCATATTCTCTACTTCTTAATTTGGAAACAAAAGTAAGCGGTTTTGACTTAAATAACCAACAGCTAACCTAAAAAGCCATTTAGTAAGGGCTTTTGGCTAGTCTTTTAGATCAAATCTTTCGTTTGGGCAAATTTTGCATCGCTAAACATCTAAATCAAAACAAAAAAATCATGAAATCAACGCTCCTCGTTTGCGCCACTGTCCTCACGCTGACCCTCACAACCAACGCCTTCTCTCAAGGTATATGCCACACCCTAAAAGAAGGCACCACCCTGGGCGATTACCCTGCCACCCTTGGCAACATCACCGAATTCCCGCTCAACTGGACCGGCGAGATCCAGCATTCCACCCACGAATTGGTCATTACCCCGAAATACGTCTATGTCACCGGGCAAAACATGGCGCAGGTGGCCCGTTTCGACCACAGTGGCAAACTGCTGGATCATTTTAAAATGGATTCGGCCAGCGGCCCGCACGGGATCTTGCTCGACCGAAAAGGCCGCGTGTGGGTCTCTCTGGAGTTTGAAGGGACCGTGGTGCGTCTGGACGACAAGGGACAAATCGTGAAAAAGATTGATGTCCAAATGTACCTGAATGGTTCAAAGAAACCGATCAATACCGCCCCACACGGCATTTGCCTCGGCGCCGACGGCGAAACGATCTGGTTCACGGGCAAGCGCACCAATACCGTTGGCCGGATTGTCAACCCGGACGCAGAAAAACCATTGGTGGAGCATTTTGAACTCCCCCAATTGGGTGCAGTGCCCATCTTTTTGTGTGCCGGGCCCGATGGCAGCGTTTGGGGCACCGAACTGTTGGGCAGCAAGATCCTGAAAGTATCCAAAGATGGCGAAGTACAGGAATTTACCATCCCAAGCACCAATAGTCGCCCTATTGGCATTATCCCCGACCCGGAAGGAAAATGTATGTGGTTTAGCGAAGAATCCGGGGTAAAAATCGGCAAGATCACGTTTGACGGGGTCATAACGGAATATCCTGTGCCTGCCCTTCAGAAAAATGACATTGTAGCCTCGCTCGCATTTGACAGCGAAATGAACCTCTGGGTGCAGGCGTATGTAGACATCTACAACCCAACACCCACCGGGCACGACTATATCGTCAAATTCGACAAATCTATACGGGATCTACCAGGCGACGATATCTCCGGGGTCCCCTTTAGCACGCACGCCATCCCCTCCAGAAATTCGGTGATGCACCGCATCGAGTTGGGGCCGGACGGGAATTTATGGTTTACGGAGTTGATGATGGACAAATTGGGGAAGGTGACGCTGAAATGATACCTCTTGATATGCGATGACATAAACCGCTCAGTCCTGTTTCCTTTTTGCCAATTCGCGGCGCACTTGTTGAACATATTTATGGGTGACACCCACAAATTCGGCTATCGCTGCGTCGCTCCAATCCGGAAATTTTTGGATGGTTTTGATGGTGATTATGTGGGTCGTTTCTTCGCGACCTTCTTCGCGGCCTTCTTCGCGGCCCTCCCGAAGGCCCTCCTCTTTCCATTTTCTCCCAAATATTTCAGGAATCGCGCCAATCCAGTCGCGCTCCGCTTTGGGCAATTGTTTGCTGAGTTCTTTAACTTGAGCCTCTGTCATTTTATAAAAATTGGTGACGTAAAGTGTTAGGGTTTGGAGCAGAATGCCTTCGCGATCGCTCCGGTAAAATGGCTTGCCAAAAGTAAGGACGTTTGGCCATTTTTTCAAAACGAATCTTTCATTGCGGGCAAATTTTAAAGCCAGAAACAGGTTTTTCAAGTATTCGGTTTCCACTTTTTTCTCTATTTCCTCGGGTGGTATCCGGCTCAAGTCCGTGAGCAAATAATGAAAGTTTGGAATAAACGCTTCCCAATTTTCAGGTAAGCC
>JANMME010001114.1:0-2891 GCA_031373015.1 Saprospiraceae bacterium | reverse complement strand
ATTATTGCCAACTCCAAGCTCAAAGGAGTTTCCGGGGCGGTTTTTGTCCCTGGGCAAGGCACCTGGGAGGGTGCGAGCGGTATCTCCTCACTAGGCGTTCCTGTGGTGCCAGAAATGCGTTTTGGCATTGGCAGCAACACTAAATTGTTCACAGCGGTGGTGCTGCTCAAATTGCAAGAGCAGGGTGTGCTCTCGCTCGATGATTCCTTAGGAGCCTGGTTGCCCAATTTTCAATATGTGGACTCAAATGTGAGCATCCGGCAACTGCTCACACACCAAAGCGGCATTTTCGATTTTCTGAACGACAACCCGGTAATTTGGACCGACTCGATTTGGGTGGATCAAAACCGTTTTTGGACACCGCAGGAATTGCTTGCTACCATCGGCCCACCTGAATTTGTGGCAGGGCGCGGTTATGATTACTCCAACACAGGTTACCTGCTTGCGGGCATGATCATAGAAGCCGCCACTGGAAAATCCTGGGCGCAAAACGTCCGGGAAATGATTTTAGAGCCGCATGGCCTGAATGAAACCTTTGCCGGTGCGTTTGAAGCCCCTAGCGGCCCTGTTGCACACGAATGGGCAAACGCTAATTCCGAAATCATCAACACCCCAATGATTGCCGAATATAGCACAGCTTATGCGGCTGGTGCATTGTTGTCCACCGCATCCGACATGACGCACTGGTATAGCGAATTGTTTGGCGACCAGGTGCTTTCTGCGGCTTCGATGCACGAATTGCTCGATTTTGAACCGACTACTTTGTACGGCCTCGGTGTAGCGATGCAGTATTTTACCATTTTGCCGGAGGCGCCTTTTGCCGTGTTCAACCATACAGGCGGGATGCTGGGCTATACTTCGCTGACATTTTTCGATCCAAAAACAAAAATTGCAGCCTTTTTTGTCAGTAACAGCCCGCTCCCTAATGCTGAGCCCTTCAATACTTTCATTATTGATATCTACAAAAACTTTCCCAAAAAGGACACCGACGCCGGCATCGTGAATGTGTCAAAGCCCTGGGCGACGGTTTGCGGCCCAAGCGTTGCGCCAAGTGTAAGCTTGCGCAATTTTGGGAAAGACACGCTGCACACCGTTGTCATAAATTATGGTTTTGTCAAAGCGCTGTCCACTTTTAACTGGACCGGCACACTGTTGCCTGGCGTTTCAACGACGGTTGATCTACCTTCCATTGCGATGTCGAGCGGACAAAAACAGATGATTTATTTTACGGCTTTGCCAAACGGCGTGGAGGAGGGCTATCATTTCAACGACACAGCCGCGAGCCGTGTTGTGGTCACGGGCATTGCTTCGAGTGCGTTTCCCCTTTCGGAAAACTTTGATTCGTTGGCGTCTTTCCCGCCTGCCGGATGGTCGCTCAATTCTGCCAACTTGTATGCCTGGGGCCGCAGCAGGTTGGCCTCGGTCAGCGGTCTGCATTCGGCGGCGAAGGCCAATTACAACGACCCCAGCATCGGAGCGGTGCAGGATTTGGAATTGCCTGCGATGGATTGCTCCAACCTGACGAACGCTACGCTGAGATTTAATTATGCTTACACGAATTACCCGAGTTACTACGACTCCTTGCAAGTACAGATAACAGAAGATTGTGGAACTACCTGGAAAACCTTGTTTTACAGCGGTGGAGTCGCTTTGCGAACCGCCCCGGAAATGCTTGGTCCATTTTACCCGCAACCAGTTCAATGGAAGGCCAAAAAACTGCCCCTGAACAGCTCTAGTAGTGAAGTACTCCTGCGTTTTCGCAGTATCAACGGCTATGGCAACTTCTTGTATGTGGACGATATTCAAGTGCTGGATGAGGTTTCCGTAGCCGTGGCGGAAATTTCCAAGTCGGAGGATTTTGAAATCTTCCCGAATCCTGCCAGCTCAAGCATTTCGATCGAAGGTCTGCCAGCTGCCGCAGATTTTAAAATTTCAAATGCTTCCGGGACATCGGTTTTTGCGGGAACCACCAGCGATACCAAAACCGTGATTGACATCAGCCAGTTGCCAGCCGGATTTTATGTTTTCCAAACCATTTTTGGGGCGAAGAAGTGGGTGAAAATCTGAGGCTTTGTGAAAATCATCTTAGCAATTTTTTAGTTGCCCCTGCCGGTTGGACAATCGGCAGGGGCTGTTTTTATTTCTTGACCAATCAGGACTTGGCCAAAAACACTAGTTTTGCCACCTCAACCTCCCACTAAAGGGTTGCAAGCAAAACGACCATGACCCACACTGATGTGCAGCTGATTGGAGCCATCCAACAGGGAGGCCCCGGGCAAGAAAAGGCCATTCGACATTTGTACGAGCAATGTTTCTACATGGTGCGCGACGGCCGGGGAAAATACCGTCAGCTCGACGACGAGGATCTCCTGAGTGCCTACAATTCCGCCATCATCGCCGTGCGCAAGCAAATCCTGAACAACGCCTTCCGCGGCGAGAGTGCCCTCGCTACCTATCTGCAAAAAATATTTTCCAACCGGAGCATTGATATTCTCCGGACCAAATCGTCTAACCGGACAGTGCCAATAGAACATATCCCCGACGCACCCGACGAAAGCCAGGACCTGTTGTCCAGCTGGGTGCGCGAGGAGCAACTGGAAATGGTACGCAATAAGTTGAAACAGCTGGGCGGCGTATGCGAAAAGATCCTCCATCTTTCGGAGTATCTGGATTATACCGCCCAACAGATCGCCGAAGCCATCGGATTCAGCAACGCCAACAGCGTGAACAGCAAGAAATACAGCTGTTTGCAAAATCTGCGCAAACTGATGATCGCAACAGACTAACGGACATTTTGACATTGGACGTTGGACATGATTCAGCAAGTGCATGACTTTCAATCTTTTAGAGTGCAAGTCCAATGTCAAAATGCCCAGTAGTCTAATCGCAGA
>JANMME010001046.1:0-3867 GCA_031373015.1 Saprospiraceae bacterium | reverse complement strand
GCTGTTGTTGATCGAAAGCCATGTGAACGTGCTTTGCAACGGGAACTCGACGGGTTCCATTGACCTTACCGTTTCCGGCGGCACTGCTCCGTATACCTACAACTGGGGCGGGGGCATCACCACACAGGACCGCAGTGGCCTGGCCGCTGGCACCTACACCGTTATCGTTACGGACGCAAACGCCTGTACCTCAACCATTTCCGCAACAGTTGCACAACCTGCGGCACTGTCCTTGACGGAAACCCATATCAACGTGCTTTGCAATGGGAGCTCGACAGGTTCCATTGATTTGACCGTTTCCGGTGGCACAGGCGCCTATATTTATTCGTGGACAAGTGGTGCTACGACACAGGACCGTTCTGGTCTGGCGGCTGGCACCTACACCGTTACGGTGACAGACGCAAATGCCTGCACCAAAACACTTTCCGTCACGATTACACAGGCTTCGGCTTTATCTTTAACGGAAACCCATCAGAATGTACTTTGCAATGGAGGCTCGACGGGTTCTGTTGACTTGAGCGTTTCGGGGGGCATCTCACCCTACGCCTACAACTGGGGAGGGGGCCTCACCACGCAAGACCGTTCAAATCTCCTGGCAGGCACCTATACGGTTACCGTCACCGATGCCAATGCCTGTACAAAAACCCTTTCGACCCAGATAACCCAGCCTATAGCCTTATTGTTGACAACAACCCAGGTTAATGTCCTTTGCAACGGTAGTTCAAGTGGTTCAATCAACTTGACCGTCAGTGGCGGCACTGCACCGTACACCTACAATTGGAGCAACGGTTTCACATCGGAGGACCCATCAAGCCTCGCTGCCGGCACCTATACGGTGACTGTTACAGACGCAAATGCTTGCACTAAGACCATTTCGGCAACCATTACCCAATCCACTGCTATGTCCTTGACGGAGACGCATATCAACGTGCTTTGTGCGGGTAATTCAACGGGATCTATTGACCTGACAGTAACGGGCGGCACAAGCCCTTACAGCTATCTTTGGTCTAATATGGCCACAACTCAAGATTTGAGCAACTTGACGGCAGGCACTTATACGGTCACGGTAACGGATATCAATGGTTGTATCTCCACTAGAAGTCAAACCATTACGGTCTTAACGACTAATTTGGCAACGATCACGACACCGGCCTCAGACCAAACCGTGGATTGCAGCAACCAGGCAAGCGCTTTGGCTGCCTGGCTCAGCAACCATGGCGGGGCTGTGGCGAGCGGTACAGGGATTGTATGGAGCTATTCTCCGACGCTTGTGGTGTTTGGCCCTCCTTCTTGCACAACACATACAAAATCTGCGGTGGTTACCTTTAAGGCCACGGACATCTGCGGGAATATGGCCCTGACCACCGCCACTTTTTCTGTGAGCGACAACGTGCCGCCCACGGCGAATTTGATCGCAAATACCAATTTGACTTGCAGTACGGTTATTCCCGTGCCAGATATTAATTTGGTTACAGGCGAAGCGGACAATTGTGGAGACATCCCGACCGTGGCCTGGACCTTTACTTCTGACAACCTCGCGGCTGGTTGCCCCGGTACCCCTCGCATAGTGATCCACCAATACACTGTGACGGATGCTTACTGCAATTCCATTACAGTCAGTCACACCATTACAGTGGTTGACAACGTGCCGCCAAATTTTACAGCACCGCCTAATATTATTATTCAGGTGAACGCTGATTGTGTTTACGATGCATCCACGGCAGTTACAGGCGATGTAACCAACGAATCGGACAATTGCACACCAGCGGGCCCAGGTCTCCAAGCCTATTATACAGATGTGGTGAATCCGGGAATCAACAATCCCGACAAATATGTGATCACGCGCACTTGGAGGCTCTTCGACGCTTGTGGCAATCAGGCCATTCCGAGGGTTCAAACCATTAGGGTACAGGATAACATCAATCCGACCATTATTGGTTGCCCCAGCAGCGGTTTCATGCAAGGAGCCCCACTAGGGGAAGGCTGCGGTGTCTCCTTTGCCTCAATTACCCAACCCATTTTTGGGGATAACTGCCCCGGTGCTGCCATATCTTATCTTTTGACGGGTGCTACTTTAGCGAGTGGGAACGGGTATATTCCCGGCTCCACGACCCTGTTTGAAGGTGAAACGACGATAAAATACACGGTAACAGATGCTGTGGGCAATACGGCTGCTTGCTCTTTTGTCATAACCGTCAATTGCCTTAACATCTCAGGCCGAATCATCTGGGAACATGACGACGTTTCGGGTGTGAAAGATGCAACCGTAAAACTTACACCAAGCATGCCGGCGATCTCTGCGCTTTCTGATGTGAACGGTGACTATAAGTTGGTGGCGACCGCTCCTGGCGCCTACACAGTCACCCCAATAAAAAACATCAACCGTCTGAACGGCGTAACTTCTGCTGATGCAACGGCAATTCTCAATCATATTTACAGTATCTCGCTGATCACCGATCCTTACAAAAAGGTGTGCGCTGACGTGAACCGGACGGGAATAATCAATACTCAGGACGCTACCCTGATCACCCAATGTCTCGCAGGGAACCCTACGGCATTGGCTGTATTCAACGTGTTCTGGCGCTTTGTGCCAACAGATTACATCATGCCAATGACATCACAGTACAATGTTCCTGTTTTCCCGGCATTTAAGAATGTGACCATAGGGGTAGTTGACGTTGTAGGCGTTGATTTCTTTGGGATGAAAATTGGCGATGTTGCTTCCCCTTGGGCCAACCCACAAAACGCGCCCAGTATTGCGCCCCTCGTATGGAGGTTGCAAGACCAGACATTAGAGGCTGGTACTGAAATTGAATTAAGCTTTGCTGCCTCTAATTTTAAGGAGATTGCCTCTTACCAGTTTGCCATGGATTTCGACCCAAGTCAATTGCAATTTATTGGTTTTCAGCCGCTTGACGCGATTCCTTTGAACTTGCTCGACAATTTTGGCGCCTACAATGCCCCGCTTGGCGAACTGCGAAATGTATGGTCGGTGGCAGAAGGCACTACTTTGGCGGATGGGACTCCGGTGTTCCGCGCAAAGTTCAAGGTGCTGGCAAGTGGCCAGAAACTTAGCCAGGTGCTGAGACTGGACGATTCAGAAATTGATTGCAAAGCGTATTCCCCGACGTTGGTTCCAAGGGAGATAAAACTAGCCTTTGCAGAATCGGTTGACACGGAAACGCCCTTTGATTTTGGTCATTCCCAATTGCAGTTGATGCAAAACCGTCCGAACCCATTCTCGGAGGCAACGAGCATCGGGTTCATCTTGCCGGAGGCTTGTGAGGCGCACATTCGCATCCTTGACATCAGTGGCCGCGAACTGGCTTCTTATGACCGCAGCTACCCTGCCGGATACCATGAATTGGATTTCCGCATGGAAAATGCTGTGTCGTATGGGCTGTTGTTCTGCGAGCTCGTTACGCCTCAAGGTAAGAAGACCATCAAAATGATTGCCTCGAAGTAATGGATTGACACAGATTTCTGAACAAACTCAAGTAATGAATTGAACGCAAAAAGTTTCAAGCCGAGCGCCGTTAGCGACTGGTGGCTTGAAACTTTTTGCCAATATAATCGCTCTAAGCAGCAGGTCACCTGCAAGTGTTGATCCATCTTGGATTACGCGCTTGGTGAATTTTATGGCACAATAGTTGTCGCCCAATAATACCTCAGAAAGGTTATCCCCGCGCCCTCTTTTGATGAAAGTTTGTAGGTGTTCATTGACAGTATTGATAAACCTGGCTTTGCCAATTAACCCATTGATTTGGACGGTATTTTTTCTCGCTCAGATCGCTGTAGCGATATAAGGAACGTGCGCGAAATAACATGCGCATTTTGGCCGTCTTGTTTTCCGCCATGCAGCGTTGC
>JANMME010001031.1:0-5821 GCA_031373015.1 Saprospiraceae bacterium | reverse complement strand
CAATTTGGGATTCTAGGGTTAAGGCTGCTGTTGAACAAAAAGGGCGGTTTAATTACTTGGAGTTTAGATTACAATGTCTTGACAAGGTAAGGGAACCAGGTTTTTTGGAATTGCATGAAAAAATTCTTGAAAAAAGTTTTTACACTATTCCGGATTTCAAGCACACAAAATTGAGGTCACTTGACTTGCTTTTATTTGCCATTGGGGCGAAAAAATGAAAGACAAAAAGACAAGTAGGTAATCTTGCCAAATCGCAGAACAAAAAAATGTACAGCCTATTTAAACCCTTCTACCTTCCCGCCACATGATATGAAACAACCTACTGTCTTTCCACCCGAGTACCGCCCTTGGCTTGAAAATCTCAAGTCCAGGATTCGTTCTGCACAGATTAAAGCGGCACTGTCGGTCAATGAACATTTGATTCGGCTTTACTGGGAGTTGGGGCAAATGATTGCCGAGCGGCAGGAGAATGCCCAGTGGGGCGATGCCGTGGTTGAGCAAATATCGCTTGATTTAAAAGCGGAATTTCCGCACATGACGGGTTTTTCAAAAGTCAACCTGCATTATATGCGCCGCTTCTATTTGTTTTATCGTGGTGCAGAGGAATTTGTTCAGCAACTTGCTGAACAAATTCCTTGGTGGCATAACATGTTGATTTTCACCAAATCAGGCTCTCTTGAAACTGCCCGATTTTACCTCATGGCCACGGTTCAAAATCACTGGTCAAGAACGGTGCTAGAAGTTCAAATCGAATCCAAACTACACGAGCGACAAGGCCAAGCCATCACCAATTTTGCCCAAACGCTCCCCCAGCCACAAGCAGACCTAGCGCAGCAAACCCTTAAAGACCCATACCTCTTTGATTTTCTGGCAATGACCCCGGCCATGCACGAATTGGACATGGAAAAACAATTGACCGACCATATCGTGCGGTTTCTGTTGGAATTGGGAGCTGGGTTTGCCTTTATCGGGCGACAGTACCCTTTGCAAGTGGGCGAAAAGAACTATGCGCTCGATTTGCTTTTCTACCACATACGTTTGCGGTGTTTTGTAGCCATTGACCTAAAAATGGAAGAATTTACGCCCGAACACGCTGGGAAAATGAATTTTTACCTCTCGGCCGTGGATGATTTGCTGCGTACCGAAACAGACAACCCCAGCATCGGTGTCATTCTTTGCAAATCCAAAAACAGAATTGAAGTCGAGTATGCCCTGCGTGACTTAAACAAACCCATCGGCGTGAGCCAATGGATATTGACCCAAAATCTCCCAGCGGAAATCCAGTCGGCATTCCCGACTATCGAACAAATTGAACAAGAACTTTCGTAACATCCCCAAATCCACCCCCTCCTACGCCCCCTCCTCTGTTCAAACTGCGGCGGGTGAAAAGGCTTCGGCGGGTAAAAAATACACAGCAATAATGTATCGCGAATTCAAGCACCTAAACCTCCCCGCCATTGATGCCGAAATCCTTCAATTTTGGGAGGACGAAAAGATTTTTGAAAAATCCGTCGAGCAACGCCCGAAGGAGAATTCCTTTGTGTTCTACGAAGGCCCGCCTTCTGCCAACGGCAAACCCGGCATTCACCACGTGATGGGGCGCACAGTAAAAGACCTCTTTTGCCGCTACAATACCCTCAAGGGATTCCGGGTGGCGCGCAAAGGCGGCTGGGATACACATGGCCTGCCCATCGAACTCGCCGTGGAAAAGGAGCTCGGCATCACGAAGGAAGATATCGGCGTAAAAGTTTCTATAGAAGAGTACAATGCAACTTGCCGCAGTACGGTGATGCGCTACAAAGACCTCTGGGAGGAAAAAACACGCCTGATGGGTTTTTGGGCTGATTTGGATAACCCATATATCACCTTCGAGAACGGTTACATTGAAACGGTGTGGTATCTTTTACAACGGCTTTACAAAAAGAAAACGGCTGACGGTCAGTCCTTTCTTTACAAAGGTTTCACCATCCAGCCTTTTAGCCCAGCCGCTGGCACGGGCCTGAGTTCACACGAACTGAACCTGCCCGGCACTTACAAAGAGGTGACAGACATCTCTGCGGTAGCGATGTTCCGTGTAGTCCGAAACGCTGTTTCGGAGAGACTTTTTGACTCCGAAACCGAAGATGTGCGCATTCTCGCCTGGACGACTACGCCCTGGACTTTGCCTTCCAACGTTGCGCTTACCGTGGGCCCCAAGATCGAATATGTTAAGGTTAAAACCCTAAGTCCGTACACGGGTGATCCGGTCAGTGTGGTACTGGCAAAATCTAGACTTGCCGCCTATTTCAATGCGGAAGATGAAAACCAGTCGCTGGATGCTTTCAATGTGGGCGACAAGAAATTGCCCTATTCAGTGGCCAAGGCTGGAATCATGGGCAACAAACTCGTGAGCGTTCGCTACGAACAATTGCTCCCAACACCGGCCGCTTCCACACCCGAACTCGAAGAAAAAGCCTTCCGGGTCATTTCAGGAGACTGGGTCACCACAGAGGATGGAACGGGCGTGGTACACACCGCTCCTTACTTTGGTGCAGATGACTTTCGGGCCAGTAAAGCGGCGGGTATTCCCTTCATCGGCTTGCCAAACGAGAAAAATCCGGACCTGCCTTTCCCGCTCGTGGACAGGCAGGGGAAATTTGTGGACGAGGTGCCGGAATTTGGCGGTCGCTACGTCAAAGCCGAGTACTATCCCGTTGAAATTCAGAAAGATAAGGAGTTCAAACCGACGGATCTACTCATTTCACTGCGCTTGAAGGAGGACAACAAAGCCTTCAAAATTGAGCGATACAAGCACACGTACCCTCATTGCTGGCGTACGGATAAGCCCGTTCTATACTACCCCCTGGATTCCTGGTTTGTCCGGGCTTCTGCGGCGAAAGAACGCCTGTCCGAACTAAACAAAACCATCAACTGGTACCCGGAAAGCACGGGCACGGGGCGTTTTGGTCAATGGCTCGACAACCTGCAAGACTGGAACCTCTCTCGCTCGCGCTACTGGGGCATCCCGCTCCCGATCTGGCGCACGGAAGATGGAGAGGAGGAGATATGCATTGGTTCGGTGATGGAGTTGAGTGAAGAGGTTGAAAAGGCGGTGAAGGCAGGGTTGATGGAGCGCAACCCGTTTAACCCCACCAATGCAGGGGCAGGGGAGGGGCTAGGGGTGGGGTTCGATCTCCACCGCCCCTTCATTGACGAAGTAGTGCTGGTTTCTCCCTCCGGCAGGCCCATGCGCCGCGAAACCGACCTCATTGACGTGTGGTTCGATTCCGGCGCCATGCCCTATGCCCAGTGGGGACTCGATTATGAAAAACTCAAAAATGGCGATGACAAGCCCTTTAATACGCCCTTCGAGGTGAGTTACCCCGCCACATTTATCGCCGAAGGCGTGGATCAAACACGGGGCTGGTTTTATACTTTGCACGCCATCGCTGGTATGGTGTACGATTCCGTGGCGTTTAAAAACGTGGTGTCCAACGGCCTCGTTTTGGACAAAAACGGCGAGAAAATGTCCAAATCGAAAGGCAATGTGGTGGATCCTTTTGAAACACTGGCCGAGTTCGGTGCCGATGCCACGCGCTGGTACATGATGTCAAATGCAAATCCTTGGGATAACTTAAAATTCGACACCAGCGGCATCATTGAAACCAGGAACAAACTGTTCGGCACGCTTTACAACACCTACAATTTCTTTGCGCTTTACGCAAATCTTGACGGCTTCAAACACGACGAGTTCGACTTGATGATGTATGAAAAACGCACGGAACTTGACCGCTGGGTTATTTCCAAACTCTATTCACTCGTGGCCGATTACCGCGCTGCGATGGACGATTACGACGTGACCCGCGCCTGCCGCGCCATCGAAGATTTTGTGGACGAACACTTGTCAAACTGGTATGTGCGCCTCTCCCGTCGCCGTTTCTGGAAAGGCGAGCTAAATGAGGATAAAAGAGCGGCCTACCAAACGCTTTATGAGTGCCTGATGGTAACGGTTCAGCTCCTGGCCTCCGTTGCACCGTTTTTTTCGGATTGGATGTTCCGCAATTTGACTGCACCGATCAAAGAGGTAGCAAAGGCGAAAAACACCCCGTTACGCCATGATTCGGTTCACCTAAGTGATCTTACACCCTTGCAACCGTTCATGGTAGACGAGGATTTGGAAAAACGTATGGATTATGCGCAGCGCATCTGCTCCCTGGCATTAAGCATTCGGAAAAAGGAAGGATTCCGGGTTCGATTGCCTTTGCAAAAAATCTTGCTGCCTGTGCTCGATCAAGCCTTCATCGCCGAAGTTGATCAGGTGAAAGATTTGATTTTGAGCGAAATCAATGTGAAGCAATTGGAGTACATCACCGATGCTACTGGACTGCTTAAAAAAGCGGCGAAGGCTAATTTTGCCGCTAAAGACGGCACAGGCAAAACGCTCGGCGGCAGACTTGGTAAAGATATGAAGGAAGTAGCCGCGATGATTGCCAATTTCAGCAACGAAGACATCACGGCACTCGAAAGATCCGGTGAAATGAAAGTCAGTGTCTTTGGGAATACATATACACTTACGCCCGAAGACCTCATCATCACAACGGACGACGTTCCCGGCTGGAAAGTCGCTTCGGATGGCGAACTGACAGTGGCACTTGATGTACATACAAACGACGAACTTTTAGCGGAGGGTGTGGCCCGCGACCTCGTGAGCATCATCCAGAAAATTCGCAAAGACAAGGATTTCAACGTTACCGACCGCATTGCGGTGCGCATCGAGCGCCACTCGGACTTCGTATCGGCTGTGGAAAAATTTGGCGATTACATTAAGGATGAGGTGCTGGCCAATTCGCTGGTGCTAGCGGATGCTGTAGAAGGGGAGGCGGTGGAACTGAACGATGAAGTGACCTTGAAGATAGAGGTGGGTTTGATGGGTGAGTTCACCGTCACTACCTCAGAAAAGGATTCATAGATGCAATTGCTGATAATTTGGAATCAGATATTGCATTCATTAAACTTACAAACATGGTAGAACTTAAAGAATTACGTCTTTGGAAACATATTGAGCTTACTGAAAAGTGGCGTAACTGTGATACCTCTATTCTGGACGACATTTCTGAGTCTTGGTTCATTCAACGTCAAAAATTACAAGGAAACTCTATCGAGTACAAGGAGTTCTTAGAAAGATTGAAGCGGAAACACGCTATAGAAACAGGGATCGTCGAAAGGATGTATGATTTAAGCACGGGGATGACAGAAATCTTTGTCAATGAGGGTTTTCGAAGTTCCCTATTGAGCCATAATGATACGAATATAGATCCACGTACACTCATGCAGCATTTGAATGATCACTTGGAAGCCGTCAACTGGGTATTTGACATTATTAAAGAGGAACGCCCTTTTTCAGTTTCTATGGTTAAGCAGCTGCATCAATTAGTCACAAGGCATCAGGATACAGCCGAAGGAAGAGATTCTGAGGGTAGAAAGTTGAAAACAAAACTTCTGAAAGGCGAATTTAAAAAGGGAGAAAACAACCCGACTCGACCAGACGGCACTAAAATTTTTTATTGCCCGCCAGAACACGTTGACTCCGAGATGGATAATCTCATAGAAATTTACAATCGAGAGGTGGAGGACGGAGTTCATCCGCTTCTTTTAGCTGCTTGGGTACATCATGCCTTTACTACGATCCATCCTTTCCAAGATGGAAACGGTAGAGTAGTACGGCTCCTAGCCAGTCTAATTTTTGTTAAAGCAGGCTTTTTCCCCTTGACGGTGTTGAGAGAAGAAGCTAAAGCAAGATATATTGAGGCACTTGAGAAGGCAGATATTGGTGACTATCAAC
>JANMME010001028.1:0-8740 GCA_031373015.1 Saprospiraceae bacterium | reverse complement strand
TTGTGGTTCAAATTATGTCATATTTAGTGGTTACAACGGAATGTAACGTTAATGTTGTAAAATTCGGGGTGACTCATGTTTCGCAGCCCAATCTGAACATCCATGCAAGAAAACGCTCCCCTTGACTCGCCCATTACAGCCCCAGCGCTCAAACGCCGTAACTGGGTGCAAATAATTTTTTTAGGTCTCGAGCTATTAATCTGGACCTCTGTCTTTTTGGGGGTATTGATAAGTTGGATTCCCAAAGTTGGTTTTGATCAGATAGGGCGCGGATTAAAAGGCCTTTCCTTGGCTTTACTTGATATTTTCTATTTCCTTCCCTCTCTGTTTATGCTGGACTGTCAAGGCTGGGTTCGGCGTTTGGGTAGTTTCGCGGCAGGTATTGCAATGGGCACCTCCGTCAATGCAATCGCCCCCCTCTTTAACATTGAAAGCGTATGGAACGATCGGATTATTTTTGGGAATCTTTTGGGCATGGTGCTCATTGCATTGGCAGTTACAAAATTACGTCAGAACCCGGCTCGGTGGCAGGAGGACAATTATTACAAGCAGCTCGTCGCGAGACTGGCCTTCTTTGTTGTTTGCCTCATTTTTAGAATCGTCTGGTACTTTTTCGCGCATTAATTCAATTATGAAAAACGCGTTCCAATTTATCCTCACGCTCATCACTTATGCGATGTTCGACCTCGCCTGGCTCAATCTATTTGCCAAAAATTTCGTGCAGCGACAGGTTGGCAACCACCTCGCCGCAAAGCCAGACTTGACCGCAGCCGTCATTTTCTACCTGATTTTCACGGCTGGGCTGCTTTATTTCTGCATTTGGCCAGCCACAAGCCAACGGCAGGCACTTATCAACGGCGCGTTTTTCGGGCTGGTCACTTATGGCACCTACGAATTGGTGAACAAAGCCCTGCTTGATCAATGGCCCTTGCCTCTGGTGGTCATTGACATGGCTTGGGGCGTGTTTGTGGGCGCCATCGTAAGTTGGGCCGGGTTCAGGGTGCAAGGCTGGCTGGGCGCGCGTTTTTGATGGTTTATATTTTCAAAAACATGCCTGTAGCCACCATCTTCCCTTCTTGCCATACCTGGATGAAATAAGAACCTGCTGGAATTTGCCCGGTTTCTAAAATCATTTTTTCAGAAGACAGGTTTTCTGTTTTTCGCAAAAAAGCCCGACCGGCAAGATCCGTCAATATGAGGGTGATCCCCTCTGAACCAACCCCTTGCATTTCTAAAGTCAATTTACTTTCCTGGCCCGAAACCGGGTTTGGGTAAATTGTCAACTGCCCGAGTTTCGTTTCCGAAACCCCTGAAATAATTACCTGGACAACATTGGAACTAACCCAGCCAGTCCCCGGGCAATCCACTATCACACTGTATTCACCCGAAAACATCGGAACAAAGCTCTGATCCGTGGCGCCAGAAAGCACTATCCCGGAATATAGCCATTGATATGAAGTTGCTGGAGTAGAGGTCAAAACCCCATTGTCAAAGGTGATCACAGGGCTTACACTGACCGTCACCGCCGAAGATGAAGCCGAGCAAGCCTGATTGTCCACTACGGTAACAGCATATTCGCCGCAATCTGACACCACGATCTGTTGCGTGGTTTCTGTTGTATTCCAAAGCCAAGCGGCATATCCCACCCCGGCATCCAACAGGACAGATTCGCCAAAAGTTAGTGAAATAAGGCCTGTCGGCTGAATGACCGGCGTTGGCAACGGATTTACAGCCAATGTAAACGTATCCGTGGCCGAGCAACCGTTGTTGGTCACCGTAAGATGATACGTACCTGCATCTGCGGCACTTGCCGAAAGTATCCCAATAACCTGACCAGAGAATGAGGAACCGTTTGGCAAAATCCATTGATAAGTAGTACCCCCGTTGCCAATAAGTGTGATTGGAGCGCCTACGCAAACCGCCTGAGAGGAAGCGCCTATGGCTGCCAAAGGCAAGGGAACAACCGAAAAGGTAACTTCCTGAGAAAAATTGCTGCAGCCATTAACATCTGTGCAGTACACTTTGTAAATACCTGCTTGGTCATCAACGATCAAACTATCTCCATGCGCTCCGGGAATTTCGATCCCATTTACATACCAGGTATAACTCGTAAAGTTCCCGGAAGAAACATGCAGCGTCACCGACTCGCCTTCACAAATTTGAATAAAAGAAGGGTTCAATATCTGCACATTCGGTGGCGTGCAGATGACCACTGGAACAAGGTTTGAAACTACCCCACTCGTACCTTGACAATCAACCTGCACTGAGTAATCTCCCGAAACCGTCGGAACATAAGTCTGGCCTGTTGCTCCAGAGATCGGAACCCCATTGAGCAACCATTGATAGGCCGCCGCCGGGGTGGACGTCAAAATGCCATTGACAAATGAGGCCTCAGGGCCAACGGTTACCATCACGCAGGCCGTGTCCGTACAGTACGCCCCACCGCGGCCGTGCTTCAGGATTAGGCAGTATTGGCCAGGCTGGTTCACCTGCACCGTAGGCTGATTGTTCGCACCGATGATCCCTGGGCCAGTCCATTCGTAAAGTGTCACACCACCGGTGGCCGTGTTCAGGTTGGAGCCTGTGCTGTTGAGCGTCACCACCGGATTCGGTTCACAGCTCAGTGAGGGCGGTGGGGCAATCTGTGCGATAGGGTGCATCACGGCCAGATCAATGTTCACGATGCTGTCGCAGCCCAAAAAACCTGTACAAAATGCCGCGTAGATCCCGGTCGTGGTATAGGTTTCGTCACAGACCTGATATGTTGAAGGGAAGCAAAGATTTACGAATTTCGTTTGACTTATATAGGTCGGCACCACCTTTATGTTGCAGTGTATCACGCTGTCGCAGCCCTGAAGGGTCGTGAGCGTTACCGGGTAGTTGCCTGGCGCGAAAAACTCCTTCCCCGCACAGGTGGCAGAGCCCCCCTGGCACATCAGGTGCGTCTCGTTGACGCTCACTGTCGGGATCACCGTGACAAAACAGTTCACAATGCTATCGCAGCCCAAATAAGAGGAGAGCGTGACGAAGTGGTTGCCTGCTGTAGAAAAATTTTGCCCGGCACATGCTACAGTCTTGCCCTGACACACGCTCAGGTTTTCGATACTGGGAACGGGGTCAATAACGGCCATCTGATGCAAAAGCCGATTAAAACCGGTGGTCGCCTCCCAGGTATTTTCATTGGCCAGCTGGATAGCATATTCCGGGCGGTTGGTCAGCGCAGAGTATGGGTCGGCGAGCTGCAACAGGAGTTCGTAGTTCCCGGTGGGAATATTCGCTGGCAGACAAAAAGCATGTTCAATTTTATGTATCTGATTTCCAGGCAACCAACTGCGTGGATCATCGGGCAGATCGAAGCCCCAAAGCGCGTTGGTGACCACATTCCGCATCAAAAGCCGCACTTTTCGGGGATTGAAGGGGGCCGCAAATCCTGTGTTTTTCAAGTCTATTTTTATTGAAATGTTTTGCCCAGGGCTTCCTGTCGTTGGAAATTCCCCTGTTTGAAGTTCAAATCGATACCCAAGCCGTTGTTTGATCTCCTCTATGCATCCACCGCTGACCCAGTCGTTGTTGACCGCATTGTTCCAACCGGCATTCAGGTATGAAAAGTGCATCCGTGCCATTTCGTTTTGTGCAAGGCCGCCAGCTGGCCCGTTGCAATTGGAATAGGGATCCCAATCAACGCAAGTCTCCCCGCCAACGGGCACGAAGCGGCTGTCGTTGGCAAAATAAGGCTTGAATGCAGCGGTATCGGAGCCACTCACCCCTGTGTCGTAATTTTTATAAGTACCCTGATCATCGTCACCCGACAAAAAGCAATCATTGTGAAAACCAATGCGTGCCTTGGCTGTGTTTTGCCAGGCTTCCAGGGCTGTTAAAGCAGCAGCATTGGTTGGGGCTGAAGCGCCGTAAACCGCCTTTTGCTTCATTTGTGGTATGCGCACTTGAACGGAACGGTCAGCAGGTAAAGCATCGAGTAGGGCATTCAGCACCTCCGTGCGGTCATTCCAGTTTTGGGCGGTCAAACCATAGGGCGGCTGAGAATCGTCGCCAAAATAATCGGTGTAATAGCCTTCCCCCCAGGTTCCGATAAAACCCATATTCAGCACGGCAATCACGTCTGCATTCGCCTGTAAAATGGGTTTTAGTTGCGCAATATGCTGTAGCACAATGTTTTTCGGGGCATCGCCATACGGTGGCGTAGCCTTATGGGTGTAGGCAAAACGCAGCACTAACTTGACACCCGCTTGTCTGGCAGCCGCAAAATCCTGTTGCATGGCATTCAGGTAGGCGTTGGAGATAGGTCCGTTTGTAAAACTCTCCAAATAAAAGCCCCGATAACCAAGGGTGGAGTAAATGGCATAATCGGCGCCAGAGGGTTGATTGAGGGTACGCCAAAATGCCAGGTCCGTGGCGTTCAATGGTGTATAACTAGTGGAACTTGTTTCCGTAAACTGCATGAAGCCTCGTTCCGGGTTCGCGAAGTCTTCGGTGGAAGGGGTGTAGTTGATGGTGACGGGCTGTCCGATAGCACTCAAACCGGGGAACAAAAAAGCAATATGAAGCAGCAGGCGAACGTGAGATCGTATCATATTGAAAGGTTGAGAAATTAAAAACCCAAAGATGGAACGAATCTTGAATATTTTGTTTTTAATCATCCATTCTGCCTTTTAGAAGTCTTTTCAAAAGATTCGTAGAAAGCAATTTGTATTCAATGCTTTTCTGCCTATAATTTTGTCAAACCAAAGCCCAAATGATCTCGAAAGTTCTTTCTCAAATCTGGTTTACCAAATGCTAATGAAAACCGATTAGACCTCATAAGGCTTTTTTGACACTCTAATCCATAACCGATTCCTCCGAAGCCGCTGGCTGTGGTGGCTAAGGAGTACAAATTCTTCTTTGTGCTATGGAGTTGTTCGGTTTTTTGGTCATGTTGGTTATTGCCCTGGCTGCTATACCCAGTTCGTCATCCGACCGTGATGAACGTCGCCACCCACACGACAGCTACTTGGGCCACAGCGAACGACACCCACGTCGCCGCTACCAAAATGAAGGAGGGGAGGATGATTTCGATCATGCCCCATATTACCCAAACCCCTACTGGTTTCCCCCAAATGCTCCTTATGGATACCCATACGGCCATCATCCCAGAGGAGGTGGTTTTATGGCACTGTTCAGGGCCTTCTTTGCCGGAATTTTTGCCATGAGTTTTGTCGTAGCGGGTGTTTATTACCGCTATGCAAAGGATGCGAACCCGACCCCAACGGCCCCGGTCAAAGAGCAGGGATTGGGCAAAAACAAAGAAGTCCCAAAACTTACACTTGACTCCCCGAAGGAATTTCAACGTCTTACGAAACCGCACACAGCTTATTTGGGGACAACAGATTCTCTAAATTTTCGTGAGATACAGAGAATTTATCCTAAACGGGGAATTGAAGCTTTTCGGGACAAAAACGGACAGTACCTGATGTGTATTTTTACCGATACCAGCGAAGAACTAGACGAAGTGGTTGCGTTATTGCGCTACCGCGAGGACGATCTTAAAGAGCATGGTCTGAAATTGAAGTATTACAAAACAACCGACCTTTGTTCTGGAAATATCATTCGGGAAAAAGGAACCGATATCTGGTTCTGTGAAGAATAATTGGATGCATAACACACACAAAAAGAGTCATTCGTGAAGAAACTTAGACTTGTCGCCACCCCTAACCAATAAGACCCATGCCGCAATGCCGCATGGGTCTTTTTATTTTCAGGAAATCCCGTCCTTTGCGCTTCAATCGCACGAGTAATAAATGTCCCCCTTCTCCATTCTTTTCTCCGACGAGCATTTTGTGGCCATCAACAAGCCGCCCGGTATCCTCATGCACCGCACCCGCATCAGTGAGGACAATGTGTTCGTGGTACAACTCCTGCGCGACCAAATCGGGCAGCGGGTGTATCCCGTGCATAGGCTCGACCGCGCCACTTCAGGTGTGCTGATTTTTGGGAAAAACCCCGAATCTTCCGGGCTGCTTGGCGAACAGGTGATGGACAAAACCGTAGAGAAGAAATACCTCGCCATCGTGCGCGGCTGGGTGCCCGAAACAGGCACGGTTGATTACGCACTCGATGACCCCGATTCAGGTCGTGGCCGACTCGAAGCCATTACCCACTTTGTACGCCTGGGAACTTCAGAAATAGACCATCCCATCGGCCTGCGCCACAAAACCGCCCGCTTTTCACTCATTGAAGCGCAATTAGAAACGGGTCGCCGACACCAAATCCGCAAACATTTTGCCCACCTCAACTACCCCGTCATCGGCGACAAACGACATGGCGACGTGAAGCACAATTCCTATTTCCGCGATGTGTTTGATTTACATAGAATGTTCTTGCACAGCATGTTATTGTCGTTTGAACACCCGTACAGCCATGAAACCCTACGTATTTCTGCACCTGTGGATGAAGTATTTGAGAGCACGCTTCATCTCCTGAATCTACACGAATTTTGTCCAGTCATGGCCCTTCCTGTACCGGCGGCTTTAGCCGCAGGAACGCACGGCTGCCCCCCTGAATTTAACAATCCAAATTATTAAGTAGAAAAACCAGGCTTTAGCCTAAGGAACGTACTGTTGAACAACTGGACTAAAATTTGAATAAAAATCTGGCTTCCAGCCAAACATTCCTGCGGCTAAAGCCGCCGTTACATACACTTTACCCGCCGTAGCTTTGGCGAAAGCGGGTTCGCACATTGACCAAATTTATCACCTTGACCACATTATCCTACTCCCTGCACGCCGGCAACATTGCCGACCTAAAAATCCAAACCTTCGAACTTCCCGCCCCTGCACCCGGGGAAGTCCAAATCGCCGTACGCGCCATCGGCCTCAATTTCGCCGATGTGTTTGCCATTTGGGGACTTTATGGCGCCACGCCCAAAGGTACATTCACACCCGGCCTGGAGTATTCCGGCATCATAGAAGCCGTGGGCGAAGGCATCACCCATTTACGTCCCGGCGACCGAGTCATGGGCGTTACCCGCTTTGGCGCCTACACCACGCACTTGAATATTGATGCCCGCTACGTCATCCCGCTACCCCCTGCGTGGGATTTTCAAACCGGCGCGGCCTACCTTGTTCAAACGCTCACTGCCTACTACGGCATGGCGACTTTGGGAGCCTTGCAGCACGGGCAGAACGTGTTGATCCACAGTGCGGTAGGAGGTGTTGGCTTGCAGGCTCTAAAGATTGCAAAAGCGTACGATTGTTTCACGATTGGATCGGTGGGCACAGCGGCTAAAGTGGATTTTGCAAAGTCGGAAGGCTACGACTGGGTCATCGTACGAGGAAGGGACTTTGAGGAGCAACTCAAAACGGCACTAGACGGACGGCCACTCCATTTGCTTATGGACAGCGTAGGTGGGCCATTTTTCAGCATTCCGTTCTCCATGCTTGCACCGATGGGAAGGGCCGTAGTGTTCGGTTCAGCCCGCTACGCCACGGCCAGCGACCGACCGAACAAACTTCACCTGCTTTGGCATTTTTTCACCCGACCCAAAGTGGATCCGCAACGACTTGTGGAGACCAACCGGGCGGTGTTGGGCTTCAACCTGATTTGGCTGTACGAAAACGCCGAACTGTTACGCAGCCTTTTGATTGAACTTGAAGCCTTGCATCTTGCGCCCCCGCATGTGGGGCATGTGTTTCCTTTTGAGAAATTGCCGGATGCGGTAAGGCTTTTCCAAACAGGAAAAACAATGGGGAAGGTGGTGGTGGGAATAAGTTGATTTTGGATTTACGATTTTGGATTTACGATTGAAAGACCTCGAATGGGGCTTATTCACTAGTTTTGCATATCGGAAAAATCGTAAATCCAAAATCGTAAATCCAAAATTTTAAACATGAAAAACACCCCCTTAGACGCCCCCTCGGACTTCAGACCTGCCGACGATGAGCGCCCTGCCGGAAAATGGATGGAAGGCTACTGGGCCAAAATTGCCCCTTGGACCCAGCGTTTTGCCTTAGCCATTTGGGCTTATTACGGCTGGATGATCTACCAGCAATTCAAGGTTTACATTTCGGGCATGGCCGTTTACCAATCTGCCGTGGTATATATTGGTGTTTTACTACTGTACTCTCCTATTCTTGCATTGGGGTATTTTTGTTTCCGTTTCAGCCAAGACTTGGAACGCGCACTGGCTGGCCAAGATCAGATTTTGCTTGAAAAAGCATTCCAGCACTTGCACCGTTTTTTGATCTTGGGCTTAGTGATCACATCGCTCTGGCTTTTGTCCTCTGTCGTGCAATGGTTCAGCTTCTTTCATGTGATGTCGGGATACAATTCAGCCGACCATATTTATGAAGAACCCCTTCAATCCGAATAACGCAAACCTCGTAGGTTTTGAAAATCTACGAGGTTTAGATACCATTTACTATGGAAAATCTTGACAACGATTCACCCCAAGAATTGTCTGAAAGCACTGAAAATCAAGGCTTATGGCTCACCGACCGATTGCTGGAGCAATTGCGCAATGCTGCCCAAATCGGAGTGCCTTTGATGCTGCTTTGCATTATTGTAGGAGTTGCTGTAGCCGCACTTTCGCTCTTTTCTTTGTTTTGGTTCTGGATGCAACGGGAAGGCGATTTCTATCTCCTCGAAGGCGGCAACCTTTACAAGGTGCTCAATTTGTTGGTGACTTCCGCTATGATATACTGTTTCGCCCGCGGAATCATTGAGGGCAACAAGGCTTGGCGACTAT